>DAOVGO010000169.1 GCA_030672345.1 Methanosarcinales archaeon
AAAATCCACTCAGATCAACTACCTGAAAGATGGTGAAAAGGCTACGGTGGAAAAGATCGTAGGTGGGACGCATGTAAAAGAGAAGTTTGAAGGGCTCGGGCTTAAAGACGGCTCTGATATAACCCTGCTCAGGAAAGAAACGCCAGCGCCGACTCCCATAAGAGGTACATACATACTTGCAAAAGTGGGAGAGCAGTTGATCACCATTGGTCATGGTCTGGCTGAAAAGGTACTGGTCGAGTAAATAAACACGAGCCCGATTCACAATCGGGCTCAAATAATATATAGGCATTCCATAGTTGCGAGTCTGAAATAAAACTGAAGATTTTGGTTTTTCTCTTGAACCCTAATTATTTTTGGTTTTTACCATTCTTCCTAATTTTATTAGGGTTTGTTATTTATGTACCTAACTGCCACACACATACATAGAATACCCAAGGATTAAGGAGGTACAAGAATGGCAAACGTCATTTTGATATATGGTTCGACCACTGGAAACACGGAGGAGCTCTCCGGGCACGTGGCAGTAGGGCTTAAGCAAGTGGGTGCAGAGGTCATGGTTAAGAATGTGACAGAAGCAAGCGTTGACGAACTCGCGGATTATGATGCAGTCGTGTTTGGTTGCTCTACATGGGGCGCAGGTGAGTTGCAGGACGATTTCATCGATTTCTACGATGGGATGGACGGCGTATCTCTGGAAGGTAAGAAGGCAGCAGTCTTTGGTCCGGGCGATAGCGAGGATTACCCTGACACGTTCTGCGAGGCAGTGGATATCCTCGAGGAGGCGCTGAAGAAATGTGGCGCCGAGATCGTTGCTGAAAGTCTCAAGGTCGATGGGGATGTTGAACCCGCATTTGAAGAGAGCGAAGCATGGGGATTGAAGGTTGCTGAAGCGTTTTAACCTGGCTCCAATCCCCTTTTTATTCTTTTAATTGATTTCAATCTATCAGCTGCCGCTCTGGTTAACTGGAAAAAATCCTGTGAGAACTTCGAAGATCAAGTAACAGCAACCATGCACCCCCAAACCCCGCCCATAGCATCTACCCAATCGGACCCGCGCAAGTGCCTAACTTGGGGTGTTTCCATTGAACCTGCCACTGTTTTCTTATCCATGCCGTATCCGATTACCCACCATTCGGGTGTGCTACGGGGTTCTTTTGCGTCCATATTTACCCGCGTCCTCTGAATAAGAAATTAGGTATACAAATAACCTCCCCTAAAAATATTCGGTTAAGTCCAAAAATCCGAAATAGATTAGATTTTTCAAAAAAGTTCACAGTTCTATCTGCCCGCATCCACACGCTCTTCACCACATTCCTTTGTTCTGATTCTGACATCCGAGAGAACCGGGATTGCGTTTCTTGCAAGCGCCATCAACTCGTCCCGAGTAAACGATCGCGGGGGTAGCTTCTTCCATGCGTGCTCTGGCATGCCTTGCTGGAGTACATACCGCACATCCCCTGCCAGTTCTCTGACCTGGGTGGCGATCGACCGTATCTCCTGCGGTGACCCGGTGAGATCAGGAAATACCGTTGTTCTAACCTCAAAATCAATGCCGCTTTCCCTGCACAGATCGTATAGTCTTAATGAATCCGAAACATGATCAACCGCATCGATACCGCAGATACGCAGATACGCATCCCGGTTTAGCGGCACCTTCACATCCATGCATATCAGATCAACGAGATGCGCCTCGACCATCTGCCTGATCCTGCCGGTGTAGTAGCCGTTCGTTTCAACCCCGACCAGCAACTCCTGTCTGTGAGCGAACTCTGCGAGACTGAGAAGCGCGTCAAATTGATGAAACGGCTCGCCTCCGGTGAAAACGACGCCGCTTATAAATATTGAGTTCTTCTCGATCTCTGATTCGATCTCTTTGACGTTAGCCGGTTCCGCGGTCAGTTTTCCCATCTCGAGGAGCGCGTAGTTCTGGCAGTACGGGCAGCGGAACGGGCAGCCCATCAGAAAAACCACGGTTACGGCTCGCCCATACCAGTCAACCGTCGATAGCGGGATGATGTTCTTTGCCATGATCACCTATTGCCTATGTGCTTTGTACGGATACCTGATCTGTTTGCCACATGCATTGCACGTGACGACGACGCAGGCGCCATTCAGCCTCACCCGGCATGTTCTGCCCGGAACAAGGTATTTTCCACAATGTTTGCACACCCTGCGCTTTAAATGAGGGGGGATTCGCACCCTGTGCCGCATCCCGATCCGTTTTGCCAGATATACGTAACGATCGCTCAACAGAGGGCGCGTCCCTGATATCAGATCGGCAAGTTCAAACAGCCGCTCGATCTGCTGCTGTGCAATCTCTCTGATCAGTTTCTTTCGTTGCCTTCGCGCCATCGATGATCATTCATGGACTCAACAGTGCTTATTAACATCGCCCATCTGTCGTTTACTGCCCATCTGCGGCAGGATATCGGCAGCCTGAATGAGAATTTTGTCTTCACCCAGTTGACATACGCTGGTGTGGGTTAAATTCTGGAGAAGCAAATCCAGGGCAGAAGTGGACTTTGTAATAGAGGATGATGGGAGATTGATCGTCATAGAGTCGAAGAGCAGCTTTCGGCGTAGGACAAAGTCACTGGCTGCTTTCAAATAGAAATACGAGCCATATATGACGATTGTTGCATACAGGGATCGTCTGGAGGAGCGAGGGGGCGTAGTATACCTGCCGTTTGTGTTTGTGTCGTCGTTGTCGTGACCCGCCCGGGTCCTGCGATCTTTCGAGCAGTAAAACTTATCACCCCGCAACCAATCCCGCGATCGGTTCAAAAACTTCCCGTTCCGAACACATTTTGTCGAATAATTTTTTTCGGAGATACTGACATCACCGAAAGGAATACACCGGATGAACCAGAAACACCCACCCTATGAACGTCAGAGAGGTTATGCATGAGCGGGTCATCACCTGCCAGATCGACGACACCATCAGAACCGCGGCATCAGCGCTGAAACAGCACAACATCAGCGGCATGCCGGTGATGGATGGTGACCGGCTGGCTGGAATCGTCACCGAGTCAGACGTGTTGAAGCTGCTCGAAATTCCGGAGCACGACCGAACCCTGTGGCTCCCAAGCCCGCTTGAGATCATCGAGATACCTTTACGCGAACTGATCGGATGGGAGGATGCAAAGAAGGCGCTTGAGGACGTGGGCGCAAAACCCGTGCGCACGATCATGACAAAACGCGTGCACACAATCTCGCCAGACGATTCGATCGAGGCTGCCAGCACGCTGATGGTGAATCACCGGATCAACCGGCTACCTGTTATCGAGGATGGTGTGCTGGCAGGCATCGTCACGCGCGGCGACGTGATTCGCGGGATTGCCGGCAAGC
>DAOVGO010000143.1 GCA_030672345.1 Methanosarcinales archaeon
GAATGTAAATGAAATATCGATCGAGAATAAAACATCGTCTTATTCTGGATATTACTGCTATGACGAGGAGTATATTAGAATTGATGGGCAGAAATGTTATCGTTTGACATTGTATGATTCGGTGCTCAACATTCCTGTTTCTGAGGAAATATCCAATAATTTAAAGTATGATACCATATTCTCATTTTTAAAGCGATCTTTGCAGGGAAAACCTCTGTATGCGATAACAACAGATCATGTTAGGATGTATAAGCCGATGATTGACAAATTGGGAGCTTTGCACCAACTTTGCATATTTCATTTCTTCAAATTGATTGGAGATGATGTTTACGATATCCTAAAGTCGAGAGAGGTATTATACAGAGATAAAATCAGATTGTGCATGTATTTCACTGATATTAAAAACGTATTCAGAGTTTACGATGAAGAAATCGCTATAGAACTGTTTGAGACGTTGATAGATGATTTTGATGCGATCCCATCAGTTTTGCAGAAGTGTATCATGGAAAAGATCATTCCAGACTTTGGTAGGCTGATTGCGTTTATGCGAGATGGTTTGATCGCACGGACAAGCAATCAGTGTGAAAATTACTATTCGACCTGACCGATCCCGGGGAGATAAAGCACAAATACCGGACATATCTTGGGATATTAGCATATCTTGCCAGAAAGATGAAGTGTTGGACCGCGAAGTTCGGTCAGGTACTCGAACACTTGCGTAATGTGGCAGCGTGCGACAAGAAGCTGCATCGCGAATTGCCATTGTGGCTACCCCTTCCATTCGGGGCAATCCTAATGTGAAACGCGCGAATGGTAACGTTTGTGCGTTAAGCTCACAGGACAACGTGAAAAGTCTGAAAGCCTACGTTCGGACCGACTGCCAGGATAAGAACGCTAAGAAGAGCGTAATGCGAACCATTGAAAGAGTCGTGAATTACGATAAGCGAAATTAGGCTGTTACGCTTAGACCAAAAGGTATGGAATCAGACTATAATGGCTGCTGTCACATTATAGGGAATGGACAGGCGGTTCCCGGCTTAGAGATGGCTTCTAAGGCGTTCATAATTATTCGCGATGCGGAACCCGGGTTCACCACATATGCTCCCAAATAGCTGGGTAGTAGTTCCGTAAGGAGTAACGAAGGCATAGGTGGTAGAGGAATCGGTAAAAAGCGAATGGCGGCTTGTAATGAGTTGTATAGAGGTTCAGAATTTGCCTTAACCCGAAAGGGTGCTGACTTACCGGAGGTGTTTTGTTGTATGCACGGCGGCAAACCTGTGAATGTAAGTAGTTCAATTACGCCGATAGGCGAGAGACTTGCAGACATCAGAACTAATCTCCAATGGATTGATATCAATTGGGAAATAGTTGAAAAACATGTTAACAGGCTGCAAACCAGAATTACAAAAGCAGTTAAACAAGGAAAATGGTATCTGGTCAAGAGATTACAGTATCTGCTAACTCATTCGTTTTATGCGAAATTGTTAGCAGTAAGAACAGTAACACAGAATAAGGGAAGGAGAACAGTAGGAATCGATGGCAAGAAGTGGATAACGCCCAACGCCAAAATGAAAGCTGCTCTCAAATTATCTGATAAGAAGTATAAAGCAAAACCATTAAGAAGAGTCTACATCCCGAAACATGGAACGACAAAGAAGCGCCCCCTGAGTATCCCGACCATGCATGATAGGGCGATGCAGGCGCTGTACGCCTTTGCATTAAGCCCAATTGCGGAAGCAACCGCAGATATCTGTTCATTTGGCTTCAGAAAGTATAGAAGCGCGCATGATGCATGTGTGCAGGCTTTCACTTGCTTAAGCAAGAAGAATTCTGCGGAATGGGTTCTGGAAGGTGATATCAAGGGTTGTTTTGACAACATCAACCATGAATGGCTTCTGGATAATATTCCGATGGATAAGTCGGCATTAAAGCAGTTTCTCAAGGCGGGATTCGTGTATAACCGTAATCTGAATCCTACAAAAGTAGGAACACCACAAGGAGGTATTATATCTCCGTTACTGGCGAATATGACTTTAGATGTGATGGAAAACGTAATTTCATCTGAATATCATGCCAGTAAAAGTGGAATAATCAATAAAAGGCGTTATAATACTCACAAAGTGAATTTTGTGAGGTATGCGGACGATTTTATTGTTACTGCAGATTCAGAAGAAACCGCTAACGAGATTGCCGAACTGATTAAATTGTTCCTGAAGGAACGAGGTCTGGAATTATCGGAGGAAAAGACTCTGATCACTCATATCGATGATGGTTTTGACTTGTTGGGCTGGAACTTCCGGAAGTATAAGGGAAAACTCCTGATTAAGCCATCTAAGAAGTCGATTGCGAAGGTTACCCGTAAGATCAGTGACGTGATAAAAGACGGAAAAGCATGGAAACAGGAGAATCTCATAAAGGCTCTGAATCCCATCATCATTGGATGGTCGAATTATCATCTATCAGTCGTATCCAGTGTCGTATTCAGCAAACTGGATAATATAATCTGGAATATGCTCTGGAGATGGGCGAAGAGAAGGCATCCAAATAAATCAAGAACCTGGATTGCTAATAAATATTGGCATCGAGAAGGGTCTCGGAGATGGGTGTTCTCTACGGAAACGATTCGGCTAAAACGCTTCCCAGATACGAAGATTGTCAGACATATCAGTCTGAAGCTCGATAAAAACCCTTATCTTGACTATGAATACTTTAACTTGCGGAAACTCAGAGCGGGTATCCGAAAACTGCTGCCCTGGGACTGAAAGGGTTACAAAATGCTTGAGCCGTATGCGGCGAAAGTCGCACGTACGGTTCTTAGACGAGGAGGCGCGAGTAATTGCGTCTTCTTAGTCTACCTCGATAAATAGAAAACGTTATGATATATTAGTTTTATCCTTTCGAAAAACTATATGCCAGCTTAAGTTTACGGAAATGCATGGTATATGAAGCAATTGTGCGCAGATGATGTTGTGAGTACTCACAAAGAGGGGCGGCATGCCAGATATTGTCTCAACAGTGAGGTTGCAGCAACTCTTGCGTCAATGGTTGACCACAGGTGATGGTGCGTTCAGCTAAGTCATGTGAACACCGACTGTGTGATGACTTCGCCACTGATGACACATTGGCACAGACTTGTGGGTATCCAAACAAATAGAAATGAAAAGGTACCCTCGCACACCGAAACATTCATCCCAGCCGGTAGATGCAGACATCATCGTTCTCAAATATCCTCTCAAAAGGCTCCGGATCAGAGCAACTAATCAAACGATAGTACATCGACTGTTCGTACGACTGCTCAATCTCTGATTGCGATGATACCTCAGATTTCTGGTCAAGTGCTTCTGTCATAGCCCAGAACAAGCTGGGTCCGTAGTATCGCGGCAGATATACGATGGTTGCGCCGTACTCATCCGCAATACCCTTCGCTTCCTCAGCCGAGTCGGTCACAAAGAACCACGCAACATCTGCCACCCGCTCGTCTGGCTCAAATTCGTTAATCGAGGTCGGTCGTGCGACCGTGTGCTCGATTCTCTCTGATGCATAGCATATCACAGGAGTCTTGCCAGCCGCCTCGATCTCGAGCGTGGAATCCCACCATGCCATGACCACCGCAGCATCAGCACCACCGGTCTCCCCGAGGAACCGGATCGCATCGTAGGTATCCTGTGAAATGAAACGACCCGATGTGAACTCCTTTGAATCGATGAAATACGAGACGTCCTGACCACCCATCCATGTACCAGCCACAAAATCATCATTTAGCGCGTACAATTTAATCTCCCGATTCTCTCCGAATTCTTCTACCACCATGGAGGCTTTCTGCTGATTCAGATGGTTGTAATAAACGACCAATCCGACAGATGCCGCCGCAACAAGAATTACCGTGATTGCAATCGTCAGGTAGGATTTATTTCTTGTCTTGGGAATGTGCGGCTCCCTGATGCTGCGAAAGAGCATAAGAACGCTCAACAGAGCCGGCAGCGCGATCAGCACGGAGTACGCGATGAGCGTGGGCTGATCGAATGTGTAGTTGGAGAGCGGTCCCCTGATAAGCACCGCAACACCGCTGTACCGGATATGCGCCATGAATTGGTGCAGGTATGCGAAGAACGCAATTGCAAGTGCGATGTTAGCGAGCGCAAGTATCTTGCAGACGTTATCGTAAGAATTATCTCTTCTCACGAAGCTAAATGAGAGTACAAGCGAGATGATTCCGATTGTAAGCAGAAGCCCCGATGCCACGAAGTTGATATCCATGGTCCACCACGAAAACATCCGAGTGTTTGGCTGCGATAAGACCCGCAGAGCAGTCGATATGAGATAAAGAGCAAAAGCAAGGTGGATAACTCCCAAAAAAATCTTGCTGTTACTTTTTAGCTGTGTCACGGTCCGGTTTTCATTCGAAAACATAAATTCTTCCTCCTTTATTATCTGTTCCTTCACAGGACACCATCCAAGCAGTTTCTTGATAAGTTCGGTCATACGATCCCCTCAAGTTTCCGGAATAGCTCATCAGCCATCTCTGCTGGGCTTTCTGACCCAGCAAGCGATATTTCCATCTCGCCCGCGTAGTCGCGCAGGAGCCCCTCGCACTCGTGAGCGCGGCTGCACCCGCCACAGTCCCCATCGTGCCGGTACCAGACCTGCACCCCGTGCTTTGCAGAGATGAAGATGATCGCATCGGTATTCAGTTGAACCGATCTGCCGAAGAGCACCCCGCGCTCGAAATTCACTTTCGTGACCTCAATGCGGTTTGATCTTGCCATCTCCAGGAGAACCCGTGATATCTTCGAGTCCATGCCCTGAAGCGCTTTGGATACCGACTGACGGCTGACACTGAAACTTCTGGCTATCTCCGCGCCTGCCACGCCGTCCCTGCGCAGCCGCCAGAACTCAAACTGCCGTTCGTTGAGCGGTAGGAACATGTGTCAACCGATGTAGGTTTACATATAAAAAGTTTTTGGCATGTCTGTGATGCCCGGCGATCATTACATCTAACCTGCTTTTCCACAGTTTCCACTAACGTTTCCTGCGCTCCGCAACCTCAAAAAACATCTCGACTGCGCCGGTCTTCCCGATGGACACCACCCCCAGAGTCTTCCCGATCGATGTGCGTAATCTTTGCCCCAGAGTTTCGAAGCGCATCCTCAAGCAGGCGCTCAAAGGGCGTCTGGTGCATACGCGGCGAACATGCAGCTATAACTACGCGATCAACGCCTGCCCCGATATCGCTCCTGATCTGCTCCTGTCCGGCGTCGGAACATGCGAACTCGATGCCTCTTGTGATGCAGACGCCATCAAGCTCCTGTGCGTACGCCACGATTGCATCTATATCGAGCACTCCGCCGATGTTGAGCCCGCAGTGGCATACGTACACTTCGATCTGCATATACTGGTGTTTGTTTTAGTTCTTCTTATAGGCACTATCTGGAAATCGGATCTCTGCAAGACTGCGTGGGCAACTTTAATCTCATTATTTCATATTTAAATATGTGGATGATAAAAACCTTATGCAGACCACTCTTATGGATACCATTTATCCACAAGGTTTACCCACACAATGTTAAGGAGAACCATAAAGAGATCAAGATACGCAAAGGACGTGATGACATAAGCAGACTAAAAAAGAAACCCGGAATCATGGTGGCGTTTGATATGGAGGACGCAGCTTCCGCAATCAATATAGCCGAGGAACTGAGCGGCGCAGAAGGGAATTTCGCAATCAAGATCGGGAGACCTCTTGAGATGCAGACCGGAAAGGAGATCATCTCAAGAATCAGGGACGCTACAGATGTCCCGGTCGTCTACGACGGGAAGATCGCTGACATCCCCTACATCAGCGCAAAAATAGCGGAGATCGCCTACGACGCAGGCGCAGACGGCGTTATCATGCATGCGTTCGTAGGCATGGACGCTGTGCGCGAGGTCGTGAACCTGAAGAAGGGAGATGTGATCACAGTCATCGAGATGACGCACCCAGGTTCGGTCGAATGCCTTGAACCGGTGTCAGAGAAACTCATCAAGAAAACATCCGGGGTCGGCGTTGACGGGGTGGTACTGCCTGCCACACGTCCCGAGCGCATCAGGCATCTTTCAGAACTGCTCGATGGTGAGACGTACATTATATCCCCAGGGATCCGCGCACAGGGCGCAGAACCCGGAGACGCGATCATCAACGGATCCGACTACGAGGTCGTCGGAAGAGCGATCTACCAGTCAGAAAACCCGAAAAAGTCGGCAGAACAGATTTACAGAGAGATCATCGACCGGCTGCGGGGTGTTTGATAGTGAAACAGCATCAGTTGGATTTTTTGCTGCACCTGCTTGAATCACGCGCAATCAAATTCGGAGAGTTCAGACTGAAGAGCGGGAGGATCTCGCCGTATTACGTCAACATCGCTACTGCGATCAACAGCGGCAGAGGGGCGTCGAAGACAACGGATGCATACATCGCCGAGATCGTAAATGGTGCGGTCGGAACCGACTTTGATTACATACATGGTCCTGCATACAAGGGAATCCCGCTTTCGGCACTGATTGCAGAGAAACTCTGGGACCGCGATGGCATCGATGTGCGCTGGGGCTACGACCGGAAGGAAGCGAAACGGTACGGAGACCCGGCAGACCGGGATATCGTTGGCGACCTCCGGGATGGAGATGCCGTGCTGATGGTGGATGACGTGGTTGTGACAGGGAAGACAAAGATCGATAACTGGGAGAAACTGACCGGTTACCGGGGCAAATTGAGTCCGAAAGGCATCCTGATTGCTGTGGACAGGCAGGAGGTTGATGAAAATGGGAACAACACCACCGAAATCTTGAGAGACGCCGGCATGGAGGTGTATGCCGTGCTCAGGATTGCGGAGATCTTCGGGTTTCTGCTGAACAGAACGATCGGTGGGACTGTGTATGTGGACGATCGGATAAAAGCGGCATTCGATGAGTATTTTGAGGAATATGGGGTGAACGGGTAGCGGTTCGTTGATCGCATCTGAGCTATTTATGCGCAGTTATTTAAGGAACCAATGTATTCTAAAGCGTGATAGTCTCCATATCCCTGCCAATCGCAACATCACAACCGCCGCAGTACTTACGCACCGTTTCCACCATCTCATCCTCAAATCCTCTTGTGTGCGGGTAGAGATGTGTGAGAATGATCCTGCCTACCGATATCGATCCAATCATCTCGCCGAGCGCCCGTGGCGTCGTGTGATTGGTCACGTCCGGTACCGAATCAGGAAACGAGCACTCGTGGATCAGGATATCGGCGCCATCGCAGAGCACCTTGATGCTCTCGCATGGTTCGGTGTCGCCAGAGTACACGATCCTGACCCGCCCCCCCTCATCGGCAATGCCGTAGCCAAGCGACGGCATCCCATGTATGGTCTCTACGCAGATGATTTCGTATCTTCCGATCGAAACACGATCCTGATCCGCCATCTCTGAGACATCGATTCGTATTCTGCCTTTCATGTAGGGATACGCATCAAAAACCCTTGCAAGCCACGCATCGGTTCCGGATGGTCCGTATATTGCAAGATCGTAGCTTTCGCAGAGCCATTTCGCTTTGATCAGGCTCATGACGTCCGCGACGTGGTCAAGATGCAGGTGCGTGAGGAATACGTGCTTGATCGCCGTGCAGTCGGTAAGGCGCGGGAGAACTCCGCTTCCGCAGTCGAACAACACCGGAAATGCCAGATCGTCAAGCTCAACAAGTACGCCTGACTGCACCCGGTGCGGCTGTGGTATGGCAACGCCGGTTCCGATCAGTGTTATCCTGGCGGGCATGGTTGGTGACTATCGGATTGCAAGGATGGTTGCGATTATACTTTTAGCGAACGATTATCTGATCACGTTTCGGACCGTTTGAGACGATCCTGACATCGGCTTTGAGGATCTCCTCGATCCTGCGCACATAATCCTGCGCAGCAGCCGGCAGATCTGAGAACGTATCCACAGCAGAAATATCCTGCCCCCATCCATCCATCTCTTCATACACAGGGATGCAACGCTTGAGATCAGACGAAAGTTCGGGTGGATATTCTATGCGTTCACCGTCCAGTTCGTATCCGGTGCAGACCCTGATCGGGTCGAGTCCGGTCAGAACATCCAGTTTTGTCAGCGCGATGCTCGTGTAGGCGTTGAGATACACGGCTTTTCGTGCAAGCGGAGCATCGAACCAGCCACACCGCCTGGGTCGCCCTGTGGTGGTGCCGAATTCCCCGCCCGTCTCTCTCAGCCGGTCCCCGATCTCTCCTGCCTGTTCGGTCGGCAGCGGACCCTCTCCGACCCGTGTGATGTATGCCTTGACCACGCCGATCACCTGATCCACCCTTGTCGGACCGATGCCAAGGTACACACATGCGCCGCCGGCTGTGGTGCTCGAGGATGTCACATACTTCTGGGTGCCGTGGATGATGTCGAGATGTGCGCCCTGCGCGCCCTCTGCAAGCACATTCCTGCCCGAATCGAGCGCACGGTTCAGTTCATAGGAGACATCGGTGATGTAGGGCTTGAGCATGGCGCCGTATCCGGTGTAATCAGGAATGCCTGCACGCACCACACCAGGATCACCTCCGAGATCGATGATTGCGTGCTCCTTCTGCGGCGCAAGTTCATCCATGATCGCTAAAAACGCGTTGTTGTCGGCAAGATCTGCCAGCCGCACCTCGTCCCTTGATATCTTATCGATATATGCAAATCCGATGCCGCGGGCGGTCGTTCCGATCTTCTGCTTCCGCCCCTGCTCCCGCAGCTTGTCCATCTCGATGTGATAGGGCATGATGATGCTTGCTTTTGCATCGATCCCGAGCTTTTCGGGCGTTATTCTTATGCCCGCACTCTCAAGCATCCCGATCTCGCCGATAAGAACTCCCGGATCGACGACCACGCCCGGACCGATCAGGAGGCGGGCATCGGCAAGGACGCCTGACGGAATCAGATGGAGTTTATAGGTGTCGTCTCCGACGATCACGGTATGCCCTGCGTTATTTC
>DAOVGO010000035.1 GCA_030672345.1 Methanosarcinales archaeon
CATCCATCGCAGATGAGCCAGCAGGCGCTGTACAATGCGATCAAGTGCGAGCAGGAGAGCGCGATGGATGTACGGAGCGAGGTGTTCTGAAGGGATAAGGGGACAATCGCCCCCTTGTTTTTAGGCTTTCGGATCTTTCAGATATCACTCTTCTACTCAAGCGTCGAGACATCCCCAACCGGAAGCCCGAGTTCCTTTGCCCGAAGCATCCTCCGCACGATCTTGCCGCTCCTCGTCTTTGGTAGCGTCTCCACAACCTCAAACTCCCGCGGATACGCGTGTCCTGCAAGCCGCGTCTTCACAAACCTTCTTACATCGGACTCAAGATCATCAGACGCCTCATAACCGTCGCTGAGCACAACAAACGCCTTGATGATCTCGCCACGCAGGGGGTCAGGCTTTCCGATCACGCCAGCCTCAACGATCGCGGGATGCTCGATCAGCGCGGACTCAACCTCAAACGGACCGACACGCTCTCCGGATGTGTTGATCACATCGTCCGCCCTTCCGACAAAGAGGAAGTAGCCATCCTCGTGCTGCACCGCCCGGTCGCCTGTGAGATACCAGCCGCCCATGAAGTATTCCTGATATTTTGCCGGATTCTTCCATATCTCAAGCATCAGCGACGGAAAATCAGGCTTAAGCGCAAGATTTCCTTCGACACCTGGCGAAACCTCATTTCCGTCGTCGTCCACGATAGCAGCAGTGATCCCGGGTATCGACTTTCCCATCCAGCCGGGTTTTATCGGCATCGACGGATAATTGGCGATCAGGATGCCTCCGGTCTCGGTCTGCCAGAAGTTGTCATGAATCGGCAGCTTAAATGCCCTCATTCCCCAGTGCACAATCTCGGCGTTCAGAGGCTCGCCGACGCTGCAGATGTGCCTGAGGCTCCTGAGATCGTGGTTTTTGTAGACGTCGCCAGCCCGCATCAGCATCCTGAACGCGGTGGGTGCGCTGTACCAGACGGTCACACGGTACTGCTCGATTATCGAGTACCATACATCAGGATCAAACCTGCCGTCGTGGACCACGACCGATGCGCCGCACGAGAACGGACCGAGTATGCCGTAGGATACCCCTGTAACCCAGCCCGGGTCTGCTGTGCACCAGTAGATGTCGTCGTCATGGAGGTCCAGCACCCATTCGGTGGTCAGATGCTGCTGCACGATCGCAAGATGCCTGTGAACCACGCCTTTCGGCTTTCCTGTGGTTCCGGATGTGTACAGCATGAATGCAGGATCGTCCGGCAGCATCTCCGCAACATCGAACGTCTCAGACGCTTTTTTCATCGCTTCCGGGTAACTGACCTCATCCTCCGCGACATCGGTTTCGTCCACTACGATAATCCGCTCAAGGTCGGGGAGATTGTCTCTTATCTCGTACACCCGCCCTTTCAGCGCTGAATTGGTGATCAGGTATCGTGCGCCGCTGTCATGCAGGCGGTCATACAGTCCTTCTGGTCCGAATGCTGAGAACATGGTGCCAGCAACCGCACCGGTCTTTAAAATGCCAAGAAAACTCACGTAGAGTTCAGGGATCCGTGGCAGGAATATGAATACGCGATCGCGCTTCTCGATTCCAAGCTCTGTTAAGACGTTTGCAAACCTGTTTGAAAGGTGGGAGAGTTCGAGGAACGTGTATTTCTCATTTCTGTCCGCCCCCTGCCAGTACAGCGCGACCTTGTGCTTCCGCGATGATCTGGCATGACGATCCACTGCGCTTTCTGCCGCATTCAACCTGCCGCAGTCGTTCCATTCGACTCGGTCGTAGGCACTCGTCCACTCAAACGTCCTGTACGTCTCATCGTAGTCCTGCAGGTTCGGGCGCGGGACAATCGTCTCCGGTTTTTCGATTATATTCTCCACTATTATTCGCCCCTGTTTCTGTAGAGGTGTATCAGTCGTTATCACTGTGATTCCCTAACTTAATTTTACCTGATCTCGTTGTTACTTTAACCCCACCTGAATAGTCACCACTCATATAGCCGCTGCAAATCCACTCCCATGAATTTTCAACGCAACTGAACATCTCCCAAATCTCCACAAATCCAAACCCTTCTTTTGTCTGGCGTTATAACTCATACTAACATGGATTACGAGGTCGTTGTGGTCGGAGCAGGACCCGCCGGATGTCTGGCAGCGAAGTACGCCGCAAAGAACGGAGCAAAGACGCTCATCATCGAGGAGCATGCATCCATCGGGTCGCCTGTGCAGTGCGCAGGGCTGCTGAGCACAAACGCCGTCCGGGAGTGCGAGATAGCTCCTGACAGCCGTTTTCATCCGATCACCGGTGCGTTTGTCTATGCGCCTGATGGGCGGCGGATCCGCATAGCAGGGGACGAGATCAAGGCGTACGTGGTCGATCGGAGGATCTTTGACCGCACGCTTGCACAGGATGCGGTCTGCGCCGGCGCAGAGATACTCATGCGGACGCGTGCTGTCGGCATGGATATCCGTGATCATGGAAATCGCGGGGATCACAGGAATCATGAGAATCACAGAAAGGTTCTCCATGTCTTGACCGAAGGGGAGCGGGACACAATCGAGGCAGACGTTGTCATCGGGGCGGACGGGATTCAGAACCATGTCGCACGGTGGGCAGGTCTTGACACGCCCGAAACGATCCTTTCAGGCGCACAGTTGAGCACGATCTATGATTTCGATGATCCCAACTTTGTGGAGATATTTTTGGGATCGTGTGCGCCAGGATTCTTTGCATGGGCGGTTCCGTACCATAACAGCGCACGCATCGGGCTTGCTGTCAGATCGGGATCGGACCGTGGATCAGGATCTGGGTCGGGAGCAGGGATGGGAGCGGGAGCAGGCTCCGCATGGGATCATCTGCAACGATTGGTCTCAGAGCACCGGATCGTGTCTGAGAAGTGCCGTTCCGGCATCTCTGAGATCGTGCTCGGTGGAATCCCGATCGGTGTGCCGCAGAGAGCAGCCGCAGATGGCGTGCTGATCACCGGCGATGCGGCAGGGCAGGTCAAACCGACATCTGGCGGGGGCGTGTATCCAGGCGCGATCTGCGCGAAGATCGCCGGGAAAGTAGCCGCAGACGCAGTCAGGGAGGGCGACACATCTTTCATGCGGCTTGCTCTGTATGATCGGCTCTGGAGAGCAAGGATCGGGCGGGAACTGGCGATTGGAAAGAGGATTAATGAATGGATGGTAAATCTCGGCGATTCAAGGATCAATCGGTTGATTGAAGTTCTGGATGATGATGAATTGCTGGATATGATCACAAGATACGGAGATATGGACCATCCGTCCGTTGTCGTGCGAAAACTTCTGATGAACCGGAAGAGCGTGGGTGTTTTTGCAAAATTGATCCGGATGATATGAGCCGAAACGTGTGAGGATCCTGCCGAGAAGCTCCCTGATATGCGAAGGGATTTATAAGAGTTTTGCCAAAAGGTTCAGAACAGGTAAGGACAGGTATGAACCGGAACGTCAGTTTTTCGCTGCTCGGACTCATCATGCTGCTCTGTATCGGGGTTGCGGCATCCAGCGTATACTACCAGTACACATACGCAGGTCTGCAATCAAAGTACATAACCGCCAATGATTCGCTGCAGAAGACGATGAGCGATTATCAGGAGAAAGAGCGGATTTTGGACGCTGCTCTTCAGAATCTGAGCATCTCAGAGGCGCGTGAGGAGGTGCTCGGCGAGAAGTACGAGGTGGTCGAGACCGAGAAGGAGGGGCTCCAGACAGACCTTGCGCAGGCGAATAAGGCGATCGAAGCGCTGGAAAAGACGAAGAAAAGTCTGGAAAGGGAGAACAAAGATCTGAAATCGGAGATAGATAGTAAGAGGTTCGAGATCGCCGATCTGGAAAGCGATATAGAGAGTCTGGAATCCAGTGTCAGATGCCTGTATAACCAGGTCAGGGAACTGAACGACACCGCAACGCCCTGCGCAACGAAACCATAACACGGAACCAGTGACCCATGACCGCAATCGTCTATCACCCCGACTACCTGTTGCACGAGACAGGAAACCATCCTGAACGAAAGGAGCGGTTGCTTGCGATCATGCGGCTGATCGAAGAGTCCGGAATCAACGTCCGAAAAATCGAACCCGAACCAGCCTCTATCGAG
>DAOVGO010000047.1 GCA_030672345.1 Methanosarcinales archaeon
CGGGGGCAGACTTGCGATCATGCTCGAGGGCGGGTACGATCTACATGCGCTCTCGCATTCGGTGCTTGCAGTACTTGAGGTGCTTTGACTAAGGGGTTTTAAAGAAACGCGAAAACCCTCCTAACTTTCACCAAAAACCAGCACCCGTAGGATTCACTGTAAACGAAGTTTAACAATCCTCACATCCACCAAAACCAATATCAGTAGCCCCATTTTCTCGAATTTCCCCCACATTTCCCGCTACCGACAAATTTTCATGCAGAAACACCACTCCTCCCGCTACTGTTTTTGCTGTGACCCACCACCCACGTATGCATGACCCGAACAACCGCACAGGTACGATCACATCCAAAAGATGAGTCTGACGAGGCTCTCCGCCAGCGTTGCCGTGGAAGAGTACCGCGAACTATCCATGAAGATCGGATTACCCGGAAGACTACACAACGATCGTTGCCGCGGACGCTATCTTCGGGAACCGCTCTGCCACCTCTCTTGCAACCGGTCCTTTGATCTCGGTACCCTTTGGTATGCCATCATCGTCAGTGATTACCACCGCATTGTCCTCAAACGATACGCGCATACCATTCGGGCGTTTATATTCCTTCTTCTGCCGGATCACCACAGCCCGCAGGATCTGCCTGCGCATCTCAGGAGTGCCTTTCTTCACAGACACAACGAGCATATCTCCAATGCCTGCTTTTGGATACCGGTTCTTTACACCGCGATAGCCGATAACCGAGATGACTCCAACAACCCTCGCGCCGGTATTGTCCACACAGTTCAGCTTTGCTCCGGCGTTGAGCGGGCGTGTCATCGATGCCCGGATGCCCTTCATGTTACCGACACCACCACAAAAGATTTTGTTTTGCTTATCGGGCGGCACTCAGCGATCTTTACAGCGTCGCCTTCCTTCGCATTCAAGCACGGTGGGTTGTGAGCATGAATCCGGGAACTGCGCTTTTCGTATCGCTCGTATTTGAAGATCTTTTTCTCATGAGTGCGCTCAACCACCACGGTTCTGTCCATCTTGGAACTGATAACGACTCCGTCCAGCACCTGCCCTCGAACCGGCAGTTTGCCATGGAACGGGCAGTTCGGATCCTCGCACTGGTCAGACGGTATGGGTACGTTCGCCAATCCAATATTTCTTGCCATCGATTATTCCTCTTGATTAGTATTCTATTCTGCGATTCAGTTGCTTGTTGTCTATCATTTGTTATGTATGATCTGTTATGTATGTGTCCCGGGCTTCTTATGCTTCTTTGCAATTCTGTCTTCAGGACGTGCCACGAGCAGGTCTCCATCGACCCTGACCCGGTCACCGCCCGGCAGTTTGAAGATAAATGTGGTATGCGACTTTGGGACGATATTGTCGTCCTCTCCTGATGATGATTTTGGGATGGTGTCGTCATCCTCTGATGATGCCAGCAACCCTGGCGTTACTCCGTCAGACCGATCCGGTTTCCCGTGGAAAACTCCTGTCAGGGAGGGGCTGATGACCAGTGTGTTCCTTGTCTCATCGATCACCACACCTGCGATCCCGACCACGTCAGGGTTCGTGCTGCCTGAAACCACAGCCTCGAGACCGATCAGCGTGTGATATATCAGATTTTCAGGGGTGATAGCATATCCTTCCGTCATAGTCGCTTTGACACAAAATTAGTCATGAATCACTCATAAATCAGCCGTAAGTTGATCATAAACCGGTCACAAACCCCGCTCTCTCTGGATGGTCTTGATTCGTGCGATGGAGCGCCGCAGTCCCCCGATAAGCCCGGGGTTCTCTGGCGCCCCGCCGGCAGAGGCAAGCGCGCGCTCCCCGATCAACTCTGCTCGCAGTGAATCAAGCTCGTCGAGCATTTCCTGCGGGCTCATGTTCCTGATCTCCTCTGATCGAAGCGTTGCCATCTACTCAAGCCTCCTTATGCACCCGCGATTTCGGATGCCAGTAAGTAAACCTTCCGTGTTTGTGCTCGGTGACGCCACCAACCACCCGAACCTCCTCAACCGGTTCGCCGGTCTCCTGTGGCTTGTGCACGATCGCCATCACATGCCAGTCGAGATCATCGTGCCTGTGCTCCCAGATGCCGCCCACATTGCGGGTTTCCGCCTTTTTCTGAGGTGCCTGCGTGGGTTTTATTTCGGCGGGTTCTTCGGGGCGCAACCCCTTTGTTTCAACTGGAGCGGGTATACCCTCAGTGGCAACTCCCGCACCTGCAGATATCCCAGCGGCGGGAGCGCCTGTGGCAGCAGCTCCGCCTGAAACTCTCGATACCTCTTCTACCGGAGTCTCTATTCCTGATGGTGCCCCTGATGGCACCTCTACCCCGGTCTCGGGCGGTTCGATCGCTGGTTCGGCTACCGGTTCTGGTGCCACCACTGGTTCAGGCGGCTCGACCTTCACCAGATTGAAGACATCGGGTAGCACGGCATCTGGCAGCACGATCTTGATGTTACAACCAATCGTGCCCAGCTTCATAACCGCAGTCGCAAAGCCGGTGTGCACGATCTCCTCAGCCGGCTTGCCTGCGTGTACGATGTAACCCTCAACAATCTTCTCGATCCGCGACCTCGGACCGGTGAGTTTTCCAGAAAGCACGATCCTGCAACCGATCGCGCCAGCTCCCATGATTCTGCGAAGCGTCGAATGCGCCGCTTTTCTGAAATACCAGCCGCGTTCGAGTGCGCTTGCGATGCGCGACGCCATCAACTGCGCGTTCAATTCAGGCACGCCCACGCCCTGCACGTCGATCTGAGGATTGTCGAGATCGTAAAATGTATTTAGATCTGTTGTCAGTTTACGAACAGATTTTCCACCCTTTCCAATGACCATTCCTGGTTTTTCTGCAAAAATTGTGATCTGAGTTCCCATCGGGGTCCTGTTAATCTGCATTCCAGCATAGCCGGCGCGTTCGAGCTGTTTTGAGAAATATTCGCTCATTCTTGCCTTGTTCAGACCCTGCTGCACAAACCTTCGTTCAACTGCCATTTATATTTCCTCCAGAATGATTTCAACCGTCACGGTTTCGGTGTTCTTCGCAGTTGCACGACCCATAGCACGCGGCATGGTTCCACGAATTGTCCTGCCCTGCTTGGTCGATGTGTGTACAAGCCTCATGCGCTCGGGTTCGAGACCCTTGTCCTCAGCGCCCTGCTCGGCATTGGTGAGCACCTTAAGAATCTCAGTTGCCGCGCGCACAGGATACCTGCCAGCAGCCATTCTACCACGCCGATGCCCGACGTTCCCGTTGAATCGCTTGAACGGAACTGCCTGCCTGAGCGCCATCACATCCTCGAGAAATCGCTTTGCTTCAGGCATCTTCATCTTCCTGATTTTGGAGCAGATCTCTCTCGAATGCTTTGGTGAAATGTGTAACTCGTAGCCCATCGCTCTTGATGATGTGTTCGGATCCGATTCACACGAATAATTGACCCTCGCCATTGTATCTCCTTACATTTACGATTTATTACGTTTGGATTTAGTGAGTTGGTTGTTATTCATCACTTGAGCGGCACGAACTTGCTGGACCTGGTCGCACCAACGCCCGCGCTGCCGTGTCTCACCATCTGTCTGGTAAGCGCATACTCACCGACGTAATGTCCGACCATCTCAGGCTGTACCGACACCTTGTTAAACTTTTTGCCATCATGGATCTCAAGATCGATTCCCACCATATCCGGCAGGATGATCATGTCTCTGAGATGTGTTTTTATCTCAGTATCGCCATCCTTAACGCGCTGGATCAGTTTCTTATGATTCTCATTAAATCCTCTCCTGATCTTCCTGCGCTGTGATGCCGGCAACAGTTCTGCGAACTCCTGGAGTGACATTTCCCGTAATTCATTGATGGAGCGTCCCCGATACAGGAATTCTCCCTTTTTTCGCGGTATCTTCTTCTTTGTTTTCTTAACCATTATTTCACCTTTGATATTGCATCTCCTTTCTGCTTTCCTATATTTTTCCTATCGTTTTCCTGTCCGCCTCGACGCTATGCTCCCCACCTTTCGACCTGGCGGCGTGCCTCTGCTCACGCTCTTTGGTCGTCCCGGATGCTGCCGGTTACCGCCACCGAACGGGTGGTCAATCACGTTCATGGCAACGCCACTCACACGCGGATATTTCGCCGCGCGCGTTTTCAGCTTATGGTATTTCTTGCCTGCCTTCATGAATGGTTTGTCGGTGCGCCCACCGCCGGCAACCACGCCGATCGTTGCCCTGCAACGCGGGTGCAGCCACTTCATCGAACCGGAGGGCATCTGCACCAGTGTCTTGCCGACGTCATGTGTAATCAGAAGCGCATGCACACCGGATGACCTTGCAAAATGCCCGCCATCACCGGGCTGGGACTCGATATTGCAGATCGGTGTACCTTCAGGGATCTCGGATAACGGCAGTATGTTTCCAACCTTGATCTCAGCTCCGATGCCGCATTCGATCTCCTGTCCGATAGACGTCCCCTCACAGACAAGTATCAGCCGATTCTCGCCGTTCTCGAAAGCTACCCGTGCAATCGGCGCCGATCTGGCAGGGTCGTGCAGGATCTCGACGACCTTCGCGCCGATGGTGGTGTCGCTTATGCTCGGATGCGTCAGTTTTGCTTTGTATTTATGGGAAGGCGCCCTGTATGTTGGTCCTCCTCGCCCTCGGTTCTGCGATATGATTCGTTTTCCCATTATATATTCACCCTAATTAAAACAATCCAAGCCGGGTTGCGATTTCGTTTGCTGCATCACCCTCTGTAAACGCCACGATTGCTTTCTTCTTTCCCTTCGGGGTGATCATCGTTCTGACCCTGGCAACCTCAAACCCGTATATCTCCTCGATCTCCTTCCTGATCTGATTCTTGGTTGCATTGATGTCCACGACCAACTGGAGCTTGCTCTCCTCTTCCAGTTGTATCGTTGCTTTCTCTGTGATGAATGGGTATTTGATTGCCATGGTATCACTTTTCTATTTCCATACATAATGACTGTCAGGTACTTTAATATTTGTGATGCACAGGAGGGCTGCCAACCCAGGACGCCAGTGCCGTATCGGAATCACGGATTGAAAATGCATGTAAATGTCTGTACGACTGCACCGATCGCAGGAGTGCGGCAGACCAGCACATCACGCTTATAAAAATGCGGGGGTATTTATACTGCTGCGCATAATAACATTTATATCCAGCAACCACGTTCAATTAGTCGGAGGCGTTACCATGTCTGAGAAAGAACAGATACATGTGCAGGTGTTGCAGGACGAATTGAAGGACTGTAAGGCGTTTAACAGAGCACTGATTACACTTGCCGGAGAGATTTCGTGTGTGCTCGATGAGATAGCAAAAACGGACGAAGCAAAGACTATTTGCATAATTATGGGTGAAGATGCCGGGAGGCGTATTGGTGCAAGGACGAGGAAACAGTTCGGCACACTTAAAAGCGTGGAAGAGGCGCTGGACATCTTCATGCATCGCACGGACGCGTGGTATGGATACAATATCGAGATCGATCATATTGAGAATGGCACAATATATATCAATGTGCTCAAGTGTTTCATACGAGATATCCTGCGCGATCGCGGACTTACGACCGGGACCCCGCTCTGCGGAGTCACATGCGGCTATCTCAAAGGAGCGTTGAACGAACTCACCGGAAAGGATGTGGATGTAGAGCTCGTGTATGGAGATGTAAACGGCGTCTGCCGTGAAAAGATCGTTGTCAGGAAATGAGATCGACACCAGTACAAAAAAATTCTAAATAACAGTTTTATTCGAGTAGCTGGAAAGTGCCTGTGTAATGTAAATACGAGAAGCACCGTTCACCACGGGCGGCATCGGTGCATAAGTACTGCAAAAGATTAGGTTGACCGTTTCCCCGGTAAATAACCTTTATATGTGACCAACTACATCATGGATTGGAGGTGCTGCCATGTCTAACAAGGATAAATTGCAGATAGAATCGCTGGAAGACAAAGTGAAGGATTACGAAGCGCTCAACAAAGCGCTGATGACACTTGCCGGAGAGGTCTCGTGCGTAATGGAAGAGATGGTGAAAGAAGGCAAGGCTGAGGATATCTTTGCGAGTTTGGGCGAAGCATCCGGAAGGCGGCTTGGCAAACGTGCAAGAGAGCAGTTTGGTACGATTGAGAATGTGGAAGAGGCACTGGATACGTTCATACACCGCACGAATATGTGGTATGGATATGATATCGAGATCGATCGCATCGAAGATGGTACGATCTATTTCACCGTACTCAAGTGTTTCATACGGGACGTTCTCAGGAATCGTGGGCTTACGACCGAATCTCCACTATGTGGTATCACACGCGGCTATCTCAAAGGAGCGTTGAACGAACTCACCGGAAAGGATGTGGATGTAGAGCTCGTGTATGGAGATGTAAACGGCGTCTGCCGGAAGAAGATCACTGCCAGATAGAGCAAGGCGCACAATTCGGGTTCTTGGGTGTACTGCTTGTTCATGGGTCTGCCACCGAAATAACAGGATTGCTATGCGTGTGCAGGAGCAAGTCTAAAGCAGATACACCCAATATCCAGGCATATCAGAACTGAATGCGGAATTTAACCGCTGAAGAACATCTTAGAAAAATGTAGTGGTAACCCGGAAACGGGATGCCAATCTGAAAGAAAGGTTAACTCAGTGTCTAAAAACGATATAAGACACAGATTGACACTGATTATATAGATTAAAGGCGTTTTTGGTGTACCCGGAAAATAATAAGAAACGCACATGACCCGGGCTTAGCAGTGCTTATGGCAACGCCTTTGCTACACAACGCTTCCGCATTACTGTCGATGAAAAAGTGGTTTTCAAAATCGTGGCTACCGCCACTGTTTTTGAGACTCTTACGTACCAGGTTCCATGTGGTTCGTCCATTCGCGCCATTCACGATTCTCCGGAGTCCGAACACTGCCGTAAGGTGACAGCCCCGGCAGAACCAAACCGATATCCCCTACAAACAAAGACACGAGCCTTTACTCATGCTACAGTTTCATATACTTGAAAAAACCTGAATCTTGGCACACCACCGGACGTTTGTGGTATCCGTACCCACAGGCTCGTTTGCGATTATCCGGTTGAAGATCTGAGTAACCTGACAGCCCTGACATGAATGGGCGTATCAGACCCGAGTGCATACAGGTCACAGCTCGCAGAATATCGCTACAAATCCAGATGTTTTCGTTTCAATCTCCGAGCGGCACGACATTTTGAGCCTGTTTTCCTCGTTCGGTTTGCGCAGTGTCAAAAGATACGCGGTCATTATCGTGCACAAACGCCTGGTCTTTTATGGCTGTATAATGCACGAAATAATCCTCACCGTCATCGCCAGTGATAAAGCCATATCCTTTCTTGATATTGAACCATTTGACTGTTCCTTCCATCATTAATCCTCCACTAAAATAATATAAAGCCGGAAGAGCTAACTTCCACAGATCGCCTCTCTTTACTTTCGTATTACTTTAGGTTCACTCAACAATGTGGGCAAGCCCTACATAAATATTTGGGTAAAATATTTTCGTTCGTTGTTTTGTTGTTTCATACGTCCCGGTGCGGCACAAGATCGCAACCCGTGCACGGCAGGCACATCGTCTCTGAAAGGTCGGCGCTAAGCCCGCAATCATCCAGCACCTTTCGCTCGAATTTTGCCAGCATGAGCAGCCGGTCCGCGCTCGGGCGCGCCGCATTTGGGCAGACATCTGCAAGGTCCGGGCGGAGTGGATGCAGCGCGAGCGCACGGAGGATCGGGATCACCCCAAGTTCTGCAAGCACCCGTACGCCTTTTTTCACGGTTTTATCAGACTCCCCAAGACCGATGATGAAGTTCGAGTAGACCCGGTTCCTGCCAAATATCTCAACAGCACTCTCAAGCGACGCAAGCACAAAATCAAGGTCCATGTCGGCACATGCGCGTTTAAAGATGCTTCGATCCATTGTTTCAACGTTGTACTTGATTTCCAGAGCTCCTGCCTCTTTCAGAAGAAGGGACGAGTCCGCAGTCGGATATACCGAAACGCCGATCGGGACATTGTACTTTACAAGCGATTTTACAATGTTGGCAGCCCGTGCAACCTCTTCCTCTGGAGAATGCTCTATCCCGGATGTGATAGAGATTGCATGCATGTTTCCTGTTTTGTATGCATCATCAACCAGCTTCAGGACCTCGTCGCGGGTTTTGGTCCTGCCTGCAAGCTTCGGGACCGGACAGAACGTGCAATCGTATATGCACCGCTCGCTGATGGTGATGTATGCCTGCCC
>DAOVGO010000104.1 GCA_030672345.1 Methanosarcinales archaeon
CCACCGAATGGCTCGGGGATGAGGTTTTGTCGAGTTTTGATATGTATATGCGCCCGAGTCCGGCGCCGACGGATCTGACCGATATTATGCCGGCTTTTCTCGGCTCTTTCTGCTCGAAAGGACATTCTTCACCCTGCAGCGATTCTATGGATGCGAATGAATGTGCGATGGTACTGAATGTCAGCGTATTGTCCTTTGCCGATGCCAGAAAGTGTTCTGCACCGTACGGGGCACCAGGGGACAAATCGACCACGGCGTACGTGAATATACGCATCCCCTGCTCGATTTTAGTCGAGAGATCGGTTGTCACGATCTTGTCAATGACGGTCTCCCACCGCTCGACAGGAGCGATTCCTGTGATCGAATCGCCAGTGGTCAGGGAATCGACGACGCCTTTGCCGCTCACAACCCTGCCGATGATGCCACCATCAGCGGGTGCGCCATGCACGGCGGTGTGGAGTTGTTTCGATATGATCAGATACGTATGGTTCGCATCATAGCCGCCTGTGCCAAGCACCACGTCCCAGCGTGTGTATTCATGATCCCGATGCGATGGTGTGATATCCGCTTTGAACGGACCGAATGCGACCCCTTCCCTCCCGGTCCACCTGACCCCGGAACTCGCGATCCCGGATTGCGCATCCTGCCAGATGTCCTGATATGCGGAGAGTTCAACCCCGATATCGCCTTTTGTCGTGCTGATCAGATACTCAGCCGTGGCTTTCCTTGATTCCTCGGTCCCTTTGATGATGGCGATTGCGGTGCCTCTGTAGGGAACCTTTACACTCTTTAAAACGTCTGCGAGTGTGGAATCATCCGCAACCACAAGCGGATCGTTATCAAGTTCGATTTTGATCATCAGTCATACATCTCGTCGCGTTCGCCTGTATCGAGTTCTGCGACAATGGTCTTCACATCACCGATACTGATGATCTTGCCGTTTCGCATCAGTGCTGCACGGTCGCAGACATCTTCAACAAAGTCCATGTCATGCGACACAATTATGAATGTCTCGCCGAGTTCCTCTCTCGCCTCGAGGATCGATGTTGTCACGTCCACCCGGGTCACAGGGTCCATCGTTCCGGTAGGCTCGTCAAGGATGATGATTCTCGGCTCCTTGATCAGCACCTGCGCCATTGCGACACGGTGCGCCTCCCCGACGCTCATTTCGTTGGGCATCTTCTCGAGAACCTCACGCGCCTTCTCTTCGGTGAATCCTGCGGTTTTCAGGACGATAATGGCTTTTCGCTCACCCAGTTCGCCGGGGAGTTCCAGCCCGATCGATTCGGTCAGGTTATCGAGCACGTTCCTGTGTGGATAGAGCGAATACTCCTGGTGCAGGAGTCCAATGTGTTTGACTGCCCGCCCAGCCCGTTCAGCGCCTCGATCTGTCAAATCGATCCAGTCATCCCCGATCCTGACCTCGATATCCCCGGATGTCGCATTCACCGAACCATTGAGAATCTTTGATGCGGTGGTCTTTCCGGCTCCGCTGACACCGACGAGACCGAATATCTCGCTCTCGTGCACCTCAAACGAGATGTTGTCCACCGCACGCACGACACCACGGTCAACCGATATGTACGTCTTTTTCATATCCTTGACCTTGATGATCGGCTCTCCGATCTCTGCTGTGTATGAGCCGACGGTGCCTACCATGCTCATGAATCGTTCGACGACCTTTTTTGGGTCGCCCTGTTCGACGATCTCGCCTTCCTCGAGCAGGATTGCCCGATCAGCCAGTTCTTCGACGACACCTGACCAGTGTGAGGTGATCGCAAGCGTCATGCCGTACTCACCCTTCGCATGCATGATACTATCATGCACAGCCTCGGCAGTCCTCCGGTCGAGCGTTCCTGTGGGTTCGTCGGCAAGAAGCACCATCGGAGCCTTGGCAAGCTGCCGCGCAAGCACGACCCGCTGCTTCTCGCCGCCACTCAGTTCCCGTGCGACATGCATCATCCGGTGTGAGAGATTCACCTGCTCGATCAGATCAGCCGCCGCGTCAACAGCTTCAGTTGCCGGATAACCGATCTCGACGAGCGCATTGATCACGTTTGTGATCACACGTTCGTCGCCGTACAGTGCAAAGGTGCGCTGGAGCATGATCGCAATCCGGTTCGCAATACTACGCCTGAGCGGACTATACTTTTCAAGCGATACGAAATCGGCGTCCATCTGTGTCAGTTCAGTACCGCATTTCGGACAGGGTTCCCCCACCTTGCTCGGCGGTTCGACATAAGCGCAATTCTCACAGTATGCAACGTGATAAATAACCTCTCCGGAACTCGTTTCGTGCTCCTTGATTCCACGGAGAAGGTGCATCAGCACGGTTTTTCCCGAACCGCTACGTCCGAGAATCCCAATACACTCTCCTTCTTCTATCGTCAGATTGATATTTTTCAGAACCTTCTTGCCCTTGAATTCCATGTTCAGGTTCTTGATGTCTATAAGGGCTGTCATGTATGTACCTCCTATGTTTGGAACGGTAAACGGTATCGATCCTGTTTGCTTACCATCCACTACATCAATCGTACTATATTAATCTTTCACACATCCGGACTGTAATATGGCTTCCGCATGGCAACCGCCTTCTCAAGCAGTGTGTGCATCTCCTCTTCGGACGCGCCTGATATGTCAACGAGACCGTCATTACTGAGCAGACAGCCCTTTAATCGTCCATCCGATGTCACACGCAGCCGATTGCAGTTCGCACAGAACTCGGAGTTGTCGATCGGTCGCACGACTTCGACCTCGGCTCCGTCGATCAGGTATTTCTTGCGGCGGTGCATCTCTCGCGTGATAACGGTGGACGCCCGTGCGCGCAGTGCGTCTTCGATCGCGTCCATATCGATACGCGCGGGGCTACCTGAGACCCCTGCAAAATCCATGAGTTCGATTAACTGGAGTATGACATCCCCGGACTCTCGTGCAAAATCGATCAGATCCCATATCTCGTCGTCGTTTGTGCCACCGAGTAGCACCATGTTCAGCTTGACCGGCGTCAAGCCCGCATCCACAGCAGCAGCGACGCCGTCCAGCACCGAATTTAGCATATCGTGCCCGGTGATACGCCGGTACCGGTCAGGCTGCAGCGTATCAAGCGATATATTCACGCGATGTAAGCCCGCGTCAGCGAGATCGTGTGCACGTTCTGCAAGCAGTGTTCCGTTGGTCGTTGCAGAGACATCCTTCATGCGCGGAAGTTCGCTTATGATCTCTGCAAAATCGCTCCTGCAGAGCGGCTCGCCTCCTGTGAATTTGATCCTGCGCACGCCGTGGGCAAGCGCTGCATGTACAAGCGTTGTGATGGTCTCTCTGCTGATCTCGCTTGGCAACGGCGCATCTTCCCCCTCCCGGTGGCAATATATGCAGTTTAAGTTGCACCGCTGGGTGACAGATATGCGCAGACTCGTGATCCTGCGGTTGTACGGGTCGATCAAGGCGGGGTGTTGGTTTTGCATTCTGATGTGCCGACATTCTCGCATAACCAAATATTAATTGTTGCCCGGGTGCCCAAGATATCCCATAATCCCGAAAAACTCACAGAATTTGAAAAATCTTATTCTGGCTCCGAACAGATGCGAGATGACAAGTCGCATACTCTTTTGAACCCTGACCGCATCTGATACAATCATGAACAGTACTACGAACAACACCACGAACGATGCCGCAAGCGTTGACGAACTGGCGCTCTACGACCGCTTGCTCGACTACCAGAACGTCCTCTTTCTCGGTCACCGCAACGCAGACCCTGATGCGGTATCAAGCACATTTGCGCTCGCAGAGGCTTTCGGCGGCACGGTCGGCGTCGTTGACCATTGCAGCAGGGTGGCTGCCATACTGGTCGAGGAGCTCGAGATCGAGGTCGTGTACACGCCAGACCCGACCGACTACGATTTTACGGTGGTCGTGGACACATCGACCAGATCACAACTGAACAACATCAGCCTGGGTGACTACGGCGTGATCGATCACCACTCGGTCTCGCAGCTGCTTGATGGCGCATCGTTCTACCTGCACAGGAACACCGATTCGAACGCGGAGATCGTTGTCGATATCCTGAGGTGCATGAACGCCCCGATCATGGAACGGACTGCCATAGCCCTCATGATCGGGATCGTCACCGACACCGGGCACTTCAGGCACGCCTCGCCGGGCTCGTTTCAGGCGATCGCATACCTAATC
The DNA here is from genome assembly GCA_030672345.1 of Methanosarcinales archaeon. Taxonomy (GTDB): domain Archaea; phylum Halobacteriota; class Methanosarcinia; order Methanosarcinales; family Methanogasteraceae; genus Methanogaster_D. The sequence goes on from DAOVGO010000104.1 coordinate 4,189, forward strand.
GAGCGGAGCGGAGTCAGCTACAGCGAGGCGCTGGACATGCTCGCGGGCACGCCGCAGGAGCTCTCGATGCGGATTGCGATCCTCGAGGCTGCAAACAGGGCAGAGATCAGGACGGTTGGTGACTGGGTCCTTGTCGCATCAGAGGCGGAGTCGTTCGGTGCGCCTGCTGCCGCATCGCTGACCGGCATCGGCGCTGATGTCTCGTTCGTGGGAACAGCGCAGGACGGCATCATGAAGGTGAGCGGGCGTGCGAACCGGGATGCGGTCAGGTGCGGTGTCAATCTCGGGATGTTGCTGCGTGACATCGGCATCGAGCGCCACGGCTCAGGAGGCGGGCACGCAGGGGCTGCCGGGATGGAGGTGCCAGGCGATGCAGAGACGGTGCTTGCAAGGTGCGTGGAGGAGTCTACACGGATTCTAAATGGAACGAGCAGGGATCAACCGGTTCGGGACGGTAAGGCGCGAGAACCACTATCATAAACCGTTCAGAGGCGTGTAAATATGGGATTTTTTGATAAGATATTCGGTCCAAAACCAAGGATTGCGAAGAGTGATCCGATAGACGTGGTACGCATCAAACCGGAGCCGATGTCGATTTACAAGAAGGAGATCGAGGATTATTACATTGCAGCATCAGTCGAGGTCGGGAATACCACGACCAAATGCATATTAACAGCAACCAACATGAGCACAGGCATGGCGCAGCACGTGAACAAAACTGTCAGGATGACGCGGGATGTGCGCCCCCCAAAAGAAGGCGAGGAGGTCTTCGGAAGGACGCTTACCGGAGTACCGTTCACCCGCGAGTCAGTCTCCGAACTGGTCGCAGAGACGATCACGGACTGCCTCACTGAGGCGAACATCGATATCGACACAAACCTCCATTTTGTGGTGCGATCAACAGGTGTTGTCGCTGGTTTCGCATCGCCAGAGGAGGTCGGAAGCTTCGTCCTTGCGCTTGCAGATGGCTGCCTGAAAGCGGGAGTGTCGCCAAAGCACATGACTCCGGCGATGGGGATTGACACGATTCCGGAACAGTTCAAGAAACACAGCTTGATCGAGAAGGTCGCATTCCTCGGCGCAGTCGCCGGAGTGCTGCCGCCAACCGGTTCAACCGGCGTTGAGATCGTCGCAAACGAGATGGAAGGCGAGCTTGCGACGGCAGGTATCAAGGAGGGCGCGAAATGGGCTGGCGTCGACTTCAGAAACCCGTGCCTCTCGCTTGACTTCGGAACAACGCTCGATGGCAGGGTCACAAACAGCGATACCCCGTATGCAAAGACGATCGGGAACTTCTGCGGGCTTGCCGGCGCAATACCGGACGCGATCGTGCAGGGGACCGGGCTGGTGGACCGGAAGACCGGGACTGCTCTGGATATCTTCAAGGGGAAGAGATCGGCAAGCGGCAAGAAAGCCAGAGCGGCAGAAAAGTACGCAGACGAGATTCACGAGCATATCTCGATCGAGGTCGTCCCGGAGGGCAGGGAACGGTACGGCAGCGTCCCTGTGGACGCAGAAGCGGCAAAGACGATCGGTGTCGTCCTGATCGGGTGTGATGTGGGGAGGGACGGAAGCGACCTGCCCGCACTTGCAGAGATCGGAAAGCAGGTCTATGAGAGCGACGGGATCGAGATGATTGCAGCCGTGATGGATCCGATCGCTGCGATCTCTGTAGAACGGCTGGTAAGGACAGCGATCGACGCCGGGCTTGTCAAGAAGGAGACTGCCATCGGAATCACAGGGAGAGCAGGAATCACCGGAAACAAGCCCGCCCTGATACTTGACCGGATCATTAAGATGAAGTTCTTCGAGGATCCCGAGAGTCAGGTCGTCTTCGTGGACGATGGTCTTGCAAGAGGTGCTGCTGTGATGGCGCGGTGCATGAACTCGCTCGGGGTGCCAAAGAACCCGATCGGTGGAAACCGCGGCGGTGGTTGCGTGCTTGCGGGACGGATCGCGCTTCAGAATTCGGGATGAGTCGCTTGAGGACACACTTCGTAAACCGGGTTTAAACGACATCGGAAGGCTTCCGGTGGTCGATTCTGGCGATCCCTGGAGGGTGGTTGGAATTCTCACGAAATCCGACATCATACGGCTCCATGCGCAGTTGAGTTGACAGGTCCGCATGACCACAACGTATTTCAACACACAACGAATAGGCAGATCGTAAATAATGCAATATCTATCCGAACTTGCGCGGTGTAATCTCTGCGAATGGAGATGCGGAGCAAACCGGCTCGAAGGCGAGCGTGGCGTGTGCAGGGCAGGCATGCCGCACATCGCATACACGATGTTATCAAAAACGCTTTCCAGTTACTCGGTTACCATGCTCGGATGTTCTTTTCGGTGCATTTACTGCAATGCATATAGAATATCGCAGTATCCCGATGCAAACTGGTTCTACCGGGGTTATATGGAGCCGGATGTGCTTGCGGATGAGGCGATGTCCAGAATGATGCCCGACACCGATAAGATCAGTTTCACGGGGGGCGAGCCGACGATCCATCTACCATACATCGAGGAGGTGGTTCGGGAAATACGAGAACACAATCCGGATATCGGCGTTGGAATCGCAACCAATGGGTTCTGTACACCGAAGACGTTGAGACGGGTGATCGATATATCGGAATCGATCTCATTCGAGATCAAGGCGCATGATAACGATGTACATCAGATGCTGACAGGTGCGCCATCGGGGCCTGTTCTCAGGAATGCGAGGAGCCTTGTAAGAAAAGGCAGAGAAAGCATCCGTGTATTCAGAACAGTGGTGATACCTGGCATAACCGAGCATCAGATCACGAAGATCGCATCATTCATCGCAGACCTCGATCCGGACATACCATATCGATTGATCGGGTTCAGACCAAATTTCATACTATATTATCACCCCGGACCGGGCAGGGATCTGATGAGCGATCTGACTGAGCAGTGCAAGGATATCGGTCTCACCGATGTGGCATGGTCCGGATATTATCCATCTGAGATTTCAGCCAGTGGCGGTGAAGCGGAAATCGCTGCGCAGTATCTCAGGCGCGCCGGCTGTCATAAAGATCCGAGATTGTGCGGGGACTGTGAACTTGTGGATCGGTGTCCGGCGTGCCTGCTCGAGCCGTGGGGGTGAAATGCCTGCTAAAATGCCAGGAGATGTTACAGCCCCAAAAAACCAAACATTTCTGACCGGATGATGCGCTGCCGAAGATCGTGATGCAGAACTCGTGATGCAGAACAATGGTGTAGTGATATGAACGATGTTTAATATCATGCCAGTCAAAAAGAGGTATGAATGTCTGGGAATGAGCTTGATATAAAGACCCTGGAAACATGGCTCTGGGAGGCTGCCTGCAAGATCAGGGGGGAGATCGATGTCTTGTTCGCTTTTATATTCCAGAAAGAGCAAGATGGAGCAGTATTGCCATACAGACAACCGGCGTTGGAGAGTATTTAACCAATGCTGTCCGCACAATCTCAGAGAGAGAATCCGAAACTTCTTGGTGTTGTTGATATAGTGGACTTCAATGCAACTGCCGCATAAACAACCTGAATAACCACATGTGGCGTCCGTTAGATATTTGTTGAATCAATCGAAGACTATCTCTGTTTCTGCCCGGAGGTGCGGCAGATGCGAAACAACCAGATAATAACGGAACGATTCCAATGCCACACAGTAAATGGATTATGTCAGCCAAAACTGCGAAAGACCATCTGGCAGGTCCCCTTTTTCTGTGTGTGCTGTCAAATACCGATACATGCCGGATTCCGAACATCTCGGCGGCTGGCGCAACCACTGAACTCAATGACTACACGCCAGCCGCCGATGCCGAGATCGTGGTGTATGGCAGCCCCCGCAGCGCGCCAGAGATGCCGATGAAGAAGGGAGGTGCACCAACGCCCGCGGTCATGACCCGCGCTGCGCTGCAACTGACAGGCATGCCCTATTTCTTCATCAATGCCGGACTGCGGATCGTGCCTGATGTCCCGACAATCGACCTTTGTGCTGATCCCGGGCGCGATATCAGGCAGGGTGATGCCGTGTCACACCCGGACGTGATCTATGCGAGCGCTTGCCAGATCGGCTCGCAGTTTGGAAAGCTGTCAGATTCGATCATCATAGGCGAGAGCATTCCCGGCGGCACAACCACCGCTCTCGGCGTGCTGACAGCGCTTGGATACGAGTACGGAGTCAGCAGCAGTTTTTCGGAAAATCCACTCGAAATCAAGCGTGATGTTGTGAGACAGGGCATCGACGCATCAGGTATCACCGTGAGCGAGGCGCGCGACGATCCTATGCGTGCCATAGCATCTGTCGGCGATCCGATGATGCCGGCGGTCGCGGGCATGGTGGCAGGCTTGGCGGACGTGGTTGCCAGCGCCGATGCCGGCTCAGATATGGGATCAGGTACAGGCTCTCATGATTGCGATATCATTCTTGCGGGCGGCACCCAGATGGTTGCGGTCTTTGCGATAATGAAACATCTGGGTCTGGATATGGACAGAATCTCAATTGCAACCACGAAGTACGTGTATCAGGATCGATCGATCGATTTTAAGGCGGTGATCCGTGATCTTGGCTGCCGCATTCATGTCGTGGATCCGGGATTTGCGGATTCGCGTCTCCCTGGCTTGCGCAAATACGAGGCAGGCGAAGTCAAGGAGGGCGTTGGCGCGGGTGGTGTGATGTATGCCGCGGGCATGTCCGGCGTCGATCAGAGGACGATGCTTGGCACGGTTGAGGCGGTGTATGAGGAGTTGATGAGGGAAGATGGGGTGTAGGTTTGGCGTGTTTAGCAGGGATACCTGGAGATATTTCGATATTTTTGGGAAAACTACACCCTACCTCTCGCATGCTCGATCACATGCCCGATTTCTGCTGCAATCACCTCAAGACCGAGTTTCACCGCATTCGGCGACCCGGGCATGCAGAAGACCGCCCGCCCACGAACGACACCTGCGATGGCTCTTGTCAGCATCGCAGCGTAGCCGATCTCACCCATGCTCTTTGCACGGAATATCTCGCCGAATCCGGGCATTTCCTTGCCGAGAAGGGGTCTGATCGCCTCGATCGTAACATCCCCTGGTGCAAGCCCTGTCCCTCCTGTTGTGACGATGGCATCGGCACCAGAATCCATGGCTTTTGCGAACCAGTGCTGAATCATGTCGAGATCGTCAGGAAGCAGCGTGTACCCCGCGGTGTGCCCGTCCCTCCGGAGCGCATCGATGATGATTGCTCCGGATCTGTCATCCGTATCCTCAGGGGAGCGTGCGTTCCCGTGCTTCTGGTATCGCGAGGAACTGATCGTTGCAACCTCGATTACGTAGCCGTGCCGTGCGTGTTTTCTGTGCTCATCAGATGTGCTCATGGGATGCACTATCTGCAACCAACCGATATATTCTTTGGCAGGCGCCAATGCTTGCGCATTCGGACCCGATGTTAACTTTCGGTACGGTCAGAGACTTTTTACTTGAATTTCAAAGATCCCCGAAACTGACCCCATCTTCCGGAACTTTCCGCTCCAGGATTTACAATACAGGTGCGCTTTTACGCAACCACCCTGAACGTGTGCTTGCGCTCGATCCAGTCGCCATCGCTGTCAGTATCAAGCCCGTCGGTTCGCCGCTGCCATGATAGCCCTTCAGTCGAATGTGTGTACTCGATGCTTCGATCAACCTCCTCGCCATCATGGTACAGCAACACCTGCCCGCCGCTGTTATCGAGTTGTATCGCGGTCGTCAGATAATATGCATGCGCCGCGATTGTCATGCCTGCCGAAATTTCGTACGTGTCGCCATCCTCGTTCTTGAGAACCCAGCCGCCTATATCAACCGGCTCATCGCCGCAGTTGTACAGTTCAGTGGTCTCATTCCTGTGATCACGCCCGATCGGATTCGGCATCAGTTCGTTGATCACGATCCTTGCGGCAACGACGGGTTCTGGCTCATCGGCGGGTTCATCACCGGGTTCGTCCCCGAATTCACCCCCGGACTCGTTCCCTGATCCGTCGCCGGGTTCACCGACACCTGTGCCCGCAACCGTCAGCGAAAAACCGTGTTCTGCAAAGTTATCGGACGGATCCCGGCATGTCACCCATACGCTATGCTGCCCTGCCTGAAGCGGATTGTCCGGATCGAAGAGGGCGCCTTTCATATCGTCGTCACTGATGATGCTTCCTGAGATCCGCCCATGGTATGGACCGATCACTGATATGCGCAACGTCGAAATGTCGATCCGTTCATTGAAAGAGACGACAACATCGTCGTTTGCATCGATTGGATTACTGACAATCGTTATTTCAGGAGGCGTTCTGTCAGGGATCGAGTTCTCCTTCCCGGGCGTGCCGATGCGCCCGCATTCATATCCAAGCGATGTGTACCAGTTATCAGGGTTTGCGCCGTTCTCCAGAGAAATTCTTTCCATGGACTGCCCGACATCATCGTTCTTCCCGGCAAACCAGTTTCCATCTATGTTTACGACATCAATCCTCTTTGAGACCTGAGGAAAGCCATTAAATAGTTGCAATACCTCGCCACTGTTTTTCAGTGTCATATTTGCGATCTGATCTGGTTCGCAGGTCACAGCATCATTCTTTGCGATCAGGTAATAACCATGCGAGGATATGATTGCGCCTTTGTTAATCGTCACCTCAATGCTGTCATTGACCGCGCCTCCACCCGCCGTGATCGTCCAGTTCTCGATGCTGATGGTGCGGTCGAGCGTATTGTAGAGTTCGATGTACTCATCCTCATCCCACATCACCTCGCTGATCACCACATCCCACAGCATCGGATCGTGCTTATGCCGGGTCAGTGGTGTTGGGGAAGTGGTGGATGCGAGGGCAGGAGGGGGGTTGGCGGCTGCATCAGTCCTCGCGGCGGCTCCGGGCACTCCGGACACGCCCGATGCTCCAGACCCCATCGTGTGCAAAGCCACGCGGTCAAGGTCTAAATCCCCGATTTCAACCGTGAGATCGAGCAAACACTTCCGGGTATGTGGCAGCGTCCGTTTCTGAGCCGCCTGCACCGCAGATTCCATCGAAGACGTTTTTATCCAGAAAGAGACGTATTTCTCGGTGCCGGGACGCGCAAACACCTCGAGATCGTATGTTCCTGATGTTGTGAGGTCTGTAGCCCCGCACGTCCGGTTTCCGATCTTCGCGATGATCGTGGTATGTTCGGGTGCAGGAGCCTCATTTATGCTCAGATTTCCATAAAAGCGGAAGGAGTCGATCTGCGTACCCGGTTCACGATTGGGATCGCTGGCGAATGCGGTG
>DAOVGO010000171.1 GCA_030672345.1 Methanosarcinales archaeon
ACATCGAATCTGCCAAGCCTGAGCTGGCGGATGATCTCGGTTCGCTCGATGGTCTTGATGTCCGAATGAAGATACCGTGTCCTGACGCCCTTTCCTGCCAGGTATTCGGTCAGTTCCTCTGCAAGCCTCTTTGTGAGTGTGGTGATCAGGATCCGATCTCCTCTCTTGATCGTCTTTTGGATCTCAGAGAGCACATCCTCGATCTGTCCGTCGATCGGGCGCACCTCAACAACCGGATCGACAAGACCGGTCGGGCGGATGATCTGCTCCACGACCTGCCCCGAACCCCTGAGTTCGTAAGCACCAGGCGTTGCCGAGACAAAGACGACGTTTCGCATATAATCTTCAAACTCCTCGAACCGGAGCGGGCGGTTGTCAAGGGCTGACGGAAGTCGAAACCCGTAATCGACGAGCGTTTTCTTCCGTGAGTAGTCGCCTTTGTACATCCCGTGGATCTGCGGGATCATCTGGTGGCTCTCGTCGATCACCATCAGAAAATCGTCAGGGAAATAATCAAGCAGGCAGTATGGCTTTTCTCCAACCGATCTCATGTCAAAGTGACGCGAATAGTTCTCAATCCCTTTGCATGTGCCGGTCTCCTCGATCATCTCGATATCATAGAGTGTTCGCTGTTTGAGTCTGTGAGATTCGAGCATTCCAAGGGACGGCAGCACAGACTCGAGTTCTTCAAGAATGGATGCAATCGCACACTTCTTTGCATCCTCCGGGATCACGAAATGCCGCGCCGGATAGACATAGAAATAGTCCATCTCTTCGAGTTTCCTCCCCGTATTCCTGTCTATCTCCGTAATCCGGTCGATTTCATCCCCGAACATTTCGATCCTGATGATATTGTTGAAATACGCAGGGATGATGTCGATTGTATCTCCTTTCACCCGGAAACGCCCGTGCATCAGTTCGATATCGTTTCGCTCGAACTGGATCTCGATTAAACGTGATAGGATCTCGTTTCTGCTGACATGGTCATGCACGCACAGGTCAAATCCCATGTTCTGGAAGTTCTCAGGATTGCCGAGACCATAGATGCAGGAGACCGACGCGACAACGATCACGTCAGGGCGCGACATCAGGGATGCGGTGGTGGACAGGCGCATCTGCTCGATCTTCGGGTTGATCTGGGCGTCTTTCTCGATGTACTGGTCGGTCTTTGGGAGATATGACTCGGGCTGGTAGTAATCGTAATAAGAGACGAAATACTCAACCCGATTTTCCGGGAAGAACTCCCGAAACTCGTTGTAGAGCTGTGCAGCAAGCGTCTTGTTGTGGGTGGTGACGAGCGTCGGCTTCTGGATTTCGTTGATCAGGTTTGCGATCGTGAAGGTCTTTCCTGAGCCTGTGACGCCAAGGAGGGTCTGGAACCGGCTGCCGCTCTCAAATCCTGAAACGAGGCTTTCGATAGCTTTGGGCTGTGAGCCTTTTGGCGCAAAGTCAGAGACAAGATGGAACTGGGGCGCGGTCATGGCAGGGTTCGAGTTTAGCGGGGTTCAGGGGGAATCGTATGTGTTTAGCTGAGGTGGAAAAAACCACGAGATTACACGAGATTAACACAGAAATCTTGTGGAAATCTGTGTAATCTTGTGGTTAGCTAAACACCTACGGGGAATCAAATCCGCTCCGCATCATCGCATGGACTTTCTCGGCAAGCTCCCGGACCTGCACCCTGATCTGCAACATGCTGTCACGGTCGCGGATCGTCACGGTATCGTCGTCCAGCGTGTCGTAATCGATCGTCACCGAAAAAGGCGTCCCGATCTCGTCGTTTCTGCGGTATCTCCGCCCGATTGTTCCGGCATCATCGTAACTCACGAGAATCCCGCTTCTGCGGAGCATATCGACGATCTTAATCGACGGATCGATCAATTCCTCCCGCGTGAGGAGTGGGAGTACCGCGACCTGCACCGGCGCAACTTCTGCTGGCAGACGAAGCACGCTGCGGGTTTCTTTGTCCACAATCTCCTCTGCAAATGAGTGTTCGAGCACCGCATAGATGATACGATCGATGCCAAACGACGGTTCGATTACGTGCGGAATCACGTCCTCGCCGCGAACCTCCTCGATCACGGTCTCATACCCAACCACATCACGCGCAATCCGGATCTCCTCACCATCGACCTTGATACTAATCTCATCTCCATTGAGATCTTCTTCTTTCAGGTTTTTGAGTGCTGCAAGAACCTTGCCAGCTTTATCCTTGTAGAGAGGACCGATCATGCTCATATCCGGCTTTATCACGATTCGTTCCACCTGCTTCGGTGTGTCGTACTCCAGAACGACAGAGAGATCATGCTGGGAATGATTTGCATGTGAAGAGAGGTCGTAGTCGGTGCGATCCGCGATTCCAACGACCTCCACCCACCCGAACCGGTCGGTCAGAACCTCGGCATCCCAGCAATCGACCGCATAGTGAGCCATCTCATCGGGCTGGTGCTGCCTGAACCGCAGCCGCGCCGGATCGACGCCAGCCCGGACCAGAAAGTGGTTTGTCAGCACGAGGTGATACGCAAGAAACTCGTGCGCGACTATTGCCCGGTCCACAGCCTCGCCCGCTGTTAGTTCAATGACACCAGCGGCACGATCATCGCCAGCAGCATCACTATCACCGCCACCCTCGCTGTCGTTCTGCTGGTGCGAGGCAGGGTAACACCTGAGAACCGCGTTCCTGACCATGGAGAACTTTGGGTGGTTTTTATCACGTGGATTTATAAAAATCTCCGCCTCAGCCTGTGTGAATTCACGGAGTCTGATTACGCCCTGCCGCGGGGAAATCTCGTTTCGATACGCTTTTCCGATTTGCGTAACTCCAAACGGGAGTTTCTCTCTGTAGAACCTGAAGAGCCGATCAAAGTTGATGAACATCCCCTGAGCGGTCTCAGGTCTGAGATAACCCATCCGCTGCGTGCCGGGTCCGATTGTGGTCTTGAACATCAGATTGAAATCGAAAACCTCGCCAAACGTTCCGACTCCGCCGCATTGTGGGCATTTGATGCCGTGTTCATCGATCAATTGCTTGATCTCTGGTGCGGATAACGTGTCCGGCACCTCAACGATCCCTTTTATCAGGTGATCCGCACGGAATGCGGAGTCGCAGTTGGAACAGACGGTCATCGGGTCAGAAAACCCGTGAACATGCCCGGATGCGACGAAAACCGGCTCGATTCCGATGGTCGGCGTTTCAATCTCGTAAAACCCCTCGCCAATCACATAGATGTCCCGCCAGATATCTTCGATTCTCCGTTTCATCGTTGCGCCGAGAGGACCGTAATCGTAAAAACCTGCTGTCCCGCCGTAGAGTTCAAACGAGTTCCAGAGGAACCCTCTTCGCTTCGCCAGTCCGATTATCTTTTCGTAGGTGTCCATGGTTATTGGTTATGCGTTTCGGGTGTATCTGAAGTTTTCTGTCAGGTCGGCTACCACCTATGCTGTTGCCTTTTCAGGGCTCTGCAGTCCATGGTTTGCGTAAACCTTTTGACAGTTCACCAGTATAGTGACTCATGTTACGAATACCTGACAATATGGTACGAAAATCAATATGGTGACCTATACATGCTTGACGAAAAGGACATGAAAATACTGGAGATGCTTCGTGAAAACGCCCGCATACCGCTCACGGATATCGCAACAACGCTCGGTGTCAGCGAGTCCACGGTACGAAAGCGCGTCAGGGCACTTGAGGAGGAAGGCGTCATAAAACGCTACACCATCGTTGTCGATCCCGCGAAACTCGGATACAACTCGGTCTCCTTTGTCGGTCTCGATGTTGAGCCCACCCACTTCCTCGATGTTGCGATCAAGATGACCGAATTTCCAGAGGTGCGATTCGTCGCAACCTCGACCGGGGATCACATGATTATGACCGAGATCTGGCTCAAGGACGGGAGAGAACTCGGAAAGTTCATCGCAGAGAAGATCGGGAGACTGGAGGGCGTGCAGAGGGTCTGCCCTGCTGTGATCATGGAGAAGTTGAAGGATACGTGCGGATAGAGCCCCACAGATGGTTCACACCCGGGAGAGGCGGGATCAACAGAAACAGAGCATGAGCACGGCATCAATCGCTGCCAATGTTGGATATCCGCAGAAAAACGACCGCCAAATAGGCGATAACGATCACAAAAAAGAGATAAATCGCCCGGTGTACCAGAGAGACGATGACCGCGATGTTGATGGGCACCCCCACCATGGTATAGACGCCAGTCATCACAAGCTCTTTGAATCCGAGTCCTTTGGGAATCGGAACAACCGAGTTGACCCAGAATATGATGGACAGAGCCACAATGAGATGCGGAACCGAGATGTCATATCCGGCACCCCGGATCAAGACACCGTCTTTGGAGTAAATAAACGCATACATGATCACCGCGAGACCCACATCTCGTACAAGAGTGTCCCTATCTTTTAACATCCCTTTGTACGTCTGTACAAATTTTGCAAGGCTCGATACGATGGTCTCCTCGAATTTGATATAGGTGTCAAACCTATTTCGGACGAATTTGAAGATCGAAAAATCGTAGATTCGCTGCAACTTCGGACGGAGGAATCGAACAACGGCGGTTTCATCGACTTTCCGTCTTGAGAGGAATGCGGCAAGCGCCAGCAGGAAGATGATGAGGGCTACCCCCTCCATGGTGAGGGATAGCCACCGCGGTATATTCAGGAACAGAAACACGTTTAACATCGAGAAGATGACGAGCAAGGAGAAGACAAAGTTGTTGCCGGTCTGATCCATGGCGATGGTTGCATAACATTCTGCAAATGTGCGGTCGTGCGTAACAGCCCTAAGAAACCTCGCCCGCCCGAATCCTCCAAAGGTTCTGGCACGAATCTCGTTGGTGCTGAAGAAATTTCCAGCCATGAGACCAAGAAAAATGGTTGTAAACTTAACTTTTTCGAGTTTGTCAACGAGAAACTTCCATTTCAGAGCCCACATAAGAAACGCTGAAAGCTCCAGTGAAACAGCGAGTACCACGCAATCAAGACTTACCGATCTCATGATCTGTTTTAGCTCATCGAAGTTGATTAGCCAGAGCACGATGACTATGGCGATGAGCCGGAGCGCGAATATGATGTCGCCGGGTTTCGGTTTCATTGGTTTTGATTATGGGGGATCGGTATACAAGTATCCATCTGTCAACATCATTATGTGCAGATATGGTAACAATTCAGAAGAAGATGCTTGTCCACGCCCTCCGCAACCAATCATTTTATGTGTTGGGTTCCATAACTCCCAAAACTCGGGTGGCATTGATGTTATTGATGGCATTTATGCTTGTGCCACCAGAAGGTATAACAACAGTAACCAAAACGATACACAATTGAAGTACCGGCAAACACCTGGGATAACCATGGCAGAGAATCGAGACATCCCTGAGATACTTGAGATACTTGAGATGCGCGGCATCACCGTTGCCGTGCTCACGGATACGGCGATGGAGATGTATGTCCCGCATCCCGGAATAGAGACTGAAGCGCTTGCAAGGGACGTATTCGGGCGTGAACTGAATTTTGCATTATCCGATCCGAACCTGTGCATACTTCTGTATGCGGCGGTTCTTCTTGAAGAAGAGGGTGCATGCGGCAGACTGCCCGGCATATCTGCCTCCGAATACGAGCGCGATCCTGTTTTCCTGATTGCGGATGAGGTTATGGGAATCGCGATTGCAAAGTACATCGGTGGATATAAGGGCATGTTCGAGTTTACGAGGTTCGATCAGAACAAACCGGGAGTTCTCAGTGAACTTGGACCGTTTATGGACGATGCCATCGCCGGGCTCATCGCCGGAGTCTCTTCCAACATGTATTCAAGGAGCCTGATGTAGATGGGAATTGAGATTGCGTTCACCTCGCCGGAGAGATGCGTCTGCGATTTCACATACAACTTCTACTGGCAGCACCTGGGCAAGGAACTGAATCCGGACGCCATCATCCCGTCCCAGAAGGATACCGATTACACCTACCGGGATCTTGTCACGTCCATGCGGCGCAAAGAGACCATCCGCATCAGTGGTGGCGTTGGCAAGCGGTGCTGCTCGAACGCCGGCGCAGACCTGCGTTACTTTGGCGGCACCGGCGGCATCATCGAGATCGGAACCATGATCGTGGACGGGGACGCTGGCACGCGGCTGGGAATGGGGCTTGCGTCAGGCAGCATCTATGTGAGCGGAACGGTGGCAGAACCGATGGGCAACATCATCGAGGTTACGTCTGACATGGCTGGTTTTCGCAAGTACCGGTCGATCACAGAATTTCTCCATGGCGGCGTATCAGACAGATTGCTGCCGCCAAACACCTTCGATGAGGAGACGCGGACACTGACCTTGGGCGACGGCGTTCTGCGGGACACCATCGCTGCGCGGTGCAGCGCGGATTGCACCGTGATCGTGAAAGGTGATGTCGATCTCAGTGCCGGTATGCTGATGAAGAGCGGGCTTCTCCGGGTCTGCGGGAACGCGGGCATGAACGCTGGAACGCTGCTTGCCGGGGGCGCGGTGATCATCGAAGGTAACACAGGCGAGTTTGCCGCTGCTGACATGCGTGGCGGCGTGCTGATCGTAAAAGGGAAGTCGAAGGGCTTTGTCGGCGGCAAGATGAAGGGAGGTACGATATTCTTGAAAGGGGGCGGGGCTGTGCTGCCGCCTGTCAAAAAGGTTGCCGTGAACGGGGAAGATTACCGCCTGCTGATGCGGCTGTTACGCACAAACCAGATCGATGCGATGACCTATACGAAGTACTCGGTCGACCGGGCATGATCTCTGATTTTTTAGCTTCTCTTTGGCAAAGCCCGGGTTTTTCGGAAAAATCTTCTGTTAGACAGATAACCCTCAATCTGTGAACATCAGTGTTAATCTGTGTCTAATAGCATCTTTAGATACAGAGTAACACCGATTACGCTGATTTTATCCATAACTCGTACAGATCGGTTAGCTTAGTACGATCAAATTTGTGACGTCTGAAGTCTCCAGGTTATAGCTGTTGATCATTCCTTAGCATCCATAGCCACAGGGGCACAAATTCGATGACATCTTCTCCAATCTGTTCTTCTTTCAGGATGTCTTCAGTTATTATTGTAGATTTTCTCAGATTAAAATACTCCATAGCTGCAACCAACCCCCGTACCTCTCTTTTTTCTACCTTATCGCTCAAATCCCAGCAGACCTGAATCAGTTTCCCAACGTCCAGCCCTGATTTGACCACAAAATCCACTTCCCACCCCTTTTCATTCTTCCAGTAAAAAACTTCGCTGCCCGATCGTTTGAGGCTGATAAAGACGATGTTTTCGGCGGTTCTTCCCATATCCATTGAGAATGTGAAACCTATTGCATTCTTTATGCCGCTATCGATGCAGTATACCTTCTTCTGGCGTGACGCCTGCTCTTTCAACGAATACGAGAAGAACGAAAGAGTTTGTACCAGATAAACCTCCTCAAGAATTCGGATATAGTCTAAAACGGTATGTGGCGAGATTCCAAGCGTATTTCCCAGTTTCCTTGCGCTCACCGGTGCTGCAATGCTGGTCAGGAGCAGATGACTCAATCCCTCGATCTTTGGTGATTTGCGTTGGAAGCATCTCGTAGATGGATCATACCTGTTTAGCATTATCGGCTTGGAAATTTTTAACATGATATTCTATATAATATCTACTGAAATAAATTCTGATTCCGAGCCATCACACAAACCGGGTATGTCAATTGTTGGGGATTTCTTCACACTGATTACGCCAATCCAACCATATTCGTATTCGACGTTGATTTACCACACCATACCCGGAGCAGGTACCGACAAATCATCTCAACTGCGCATGCAGCCGTATGATGTCGTATTTCGTGAGTATGCCACGTATCTTTGACTGATCGTCCCGATCGACCACTGGAAGCCTCCCGATGTCGTTTAAGACCAGTTTGCGCAGCGCATCCTCAAGCGATTCATCAGGATATGTCACGATCGGCGGTGTGGTCATGATCTCTCTGACGAGCATCTTTTCGCGATCCTCCGGAGGAACACGTTCGGCATCCTTGAATGTCACGATCCCGACAAGACGGTCATCATCGAGCACAGGATATCCGATGTGTCCATATTTGTAGATCAGATTCAGCACCGTCTGAACGCTGTTTGACGGGTGCACCGGCATGATCTCGACAGACATGGCATCGCGCACAAATGCGGTCTCAAGAACATCGATGGTCAGTTCCTCGCGGTGTGCTGGCGAATCCACCCTTGCAGGGACCTGCTTTTCATAGATCGTCCAGCCACTTGCCACGAGATACGCAAGGGTCGAGGCAAACATCAGCGGCGGCAGCAGGTTGTAGTTTCCTGTCAGTTCAGAGACCATCACAATCGCAGCGATCGGAACATTCGCAACACCGGAAAGCATCGCCGCCATGCCGATGAGAACGAACGAGGTAGCCTGCATCTCACCGATGATCCCGGGAAACGCTGCATTCGCCAGTATACCGAATGCGCCGCCGAGCGTGCCACCAATCGCGAGCGATGGTGCGAAGACGCCGCCGCTGCCACCGGAACCAAGCGTGAAGGCGGTGGCAAGAATCTTGGCTAAAACAAGAAGTATCAAAATCCCTACTGCCAGTTCTCCATCGATTGCAGATTGTATCGAGCCATAACCACCTCCAAAAATGTAGTAGCCGAATCCGCAGCTCTGTTGCATGAATAAGACGAGCAATCCAAGCAAAAGACCGCCGATCATTGGCTTAAAATAGTTCTTTATCCTTAATTTTTCGAAGACATCGCGCATCTCATGAAATATCTTGATGTGGATGATAGCGACAAGACCGCAGAGTATGCCGAGTACTGCATCGAAGATGAGTTCGGTCGGATGTGTGAATGTGTAATCCGGAGTTGTGAAGAGCGACCCCCATTCAGAGACCGAACAGAAGACCGAATATGCAACGATGGAGGAGATGAATGCCGGAACAAGCGATTCGAATTCCGAATCTTTTTTATATAAAACGCTGATTGCGAATAACGCGCCTCCAAACGGTGCGCGGAAGATGCTGCCGAGCCCACCTGCTGCACCACATACCAGCATCATTCTCCGCCCTCTATCGTCGAGCTTCAGTTTGTCTGCAAGATACGATCCGAAGCCAGCACCAATCTGTGTGATCGGTCCTTCTCTACCTGCGCTCCCGCCAGTTCCGATGGTGATCGCAGAGGCGATTGTCTTGACGATGGGGATCCTGCTTCTGATTCTTCCCTGTTGTTGGTGGTATGAATCAACCACCGCATCAGTCCCCTCACCCACTGCCTCTGGCGCATATTGATATGTGATAAGACCTACAACAAGTCCACCAATGGCTGGTATTGCTACAAGAAACCATGTGTGAGGGTCTGCGAGTGCACCGGGCAGTACAACAGATGGCACAGGTAGTAGCGAATGTTCACATCCGGTGGGAGTGATGTAATAATGCCCGATACCTCCAAGAATATACTGTGATATAACCGAGAGCAGACCGTAGAATATCGCAGCACACGCGCCAGAAGCTATCCCGATGAGAATGCTATACGGCACCCACTGTTCGATATACTCGATATTTAGTTTGCGCAGGTTTTCGTGGGCTTTCACGCGCAGTACCTCAATCTACATATTGTGATGCAAGATATTTAAACCGTAGTTGCCGGATGCTTTCTGGCAATGTTGCACCTGTTCGTCGTCATTGAGGTACAAATATTATTTATCACCGTACATGAAGATGGAAGCTGTGCAGATTCAAATATCAGAAGACCCCGGGGTTGGTAAGCCCTTGCCTGACAGCCTCTCACAACCGAATATTTTATGAGGCATAACCACGCTTCGGTTACACAAGCGCAAATGACCGACGCAAGGCAGACGGGCCCGTGGTCTAGTCGGTTATGACATCGCCTTTACACGGCGGGGATCATGCGTTCGAATCGCATCGGGCCCATAAGGGGCTGTGGCCTAGCCAGGTATGGCGACGGGCTCCAGCGGATAAATGATGAGCA
>DAOVGO010000043.1 GCA_030672345.1 Methanosarcinales archaeon
TCTTCAATTGAAGTACGACTGTATTAACAAGACGAGATAGCCGTTGAACCCTGAAAAGAGGGGAATTAAGAGGTTATCGTCCATCTTGTTAGCCAGCGTCTCGACAACGGTTGCCGTACCTGCCATGACAAAAACCGCAAGCCAGTTGGATAGAAAGATCGCTCCGATGACAACGTCCACTATGAACTCGGCAGCGCAGCCCTCGACCGCCCTGTCCGTCAATCCGGGAATCCATGTTCTCCCAAAGGCTTTTCCGAAAATCGCAGCCGACGCATCCCCGAAAGTCGTCATAAGGATTGCAGCCGATGCGATTTCTTCTGAGAAGACTGAAATTGCGATGATGCACCCCATCGTAAAGAATACGTGACCACCGAGTCTGCCAGCCTCCTTTTCCCTGAAAAGATCGTGAACAATGGGCAGTTTCTTCCCCCACTCGATTCTGAAGTACTCGATCTCGAGTATCGCGATCAGGTACACCGTGAGCAGCAAAAGTATCGTTTGCTGCCCGAATGCGTGATAAATTAGCACTATTAAGACCGAAGTTAGATGTATCGCCTTTCTCTTGAGTTCGTGGATCAGATCACCGCTCATCAGAGTCTCACTTCCGTTGCAAACCTTGTGCAAATCCGGTTACAGCATCCGAACGTGCTTATTTACTTATGAGCCCCAACCACTTAATGATGGCTCATCTGTTCAGGAAAACATCCTTGTCTCTGCCATTTCGGTTTTTAATATCTGGAAAAACATAATATGTTGATCAGGCACCCGTGGTGGTGCAACCGCCCCTCCCAACCACAATCTTAATAACCTGAAACCCGCATCAACACATCAGTATAGATCAGTATGCGTCACCCACGCATCCCTAACGGGCCGATAGATCAGGGGTAGATTGCTTCCTTGGCATGGAAGAGGCCTCGGGTTCGATTCCCGATCGGTCCATCTCTGACACCTGACATCGATCCGCGCGGGGGTTGCCCAGCCAGGTCAAAGGCGATGGGTTTAGGGCCCATTCTCGCAGGAGTTCGTGGGTTCGAATCCCACCCCCCGCATCGAAAGAGTCGTTATGGATGACAGATGAGAGTCAAGCACCATGAATCAGGTAAAGGCTGCATGTTTAATCATCGCTGTCGCGGTGCTGGCGGTTGCGTATGCCGGATGCATCACCAACTCACCTGATCTGTCAAGCCCATCACATCCACCCGATTTGCCGCCAGCGCAACTGCAACAGAACGCGTCAGAGATCGCTCCGGCAGAGATTCTTGGTATGGAGCGGATGGTGGTCTCCACTGGACCTGATGCGATGCAGCGGTCAAAACAGCGGCATATAGGCGATATCGAGAACATCGAAGATGTCGCGATCATCCATTATAGTGGAGATGGCAGGTTGCTGACGCTCTGGACGACTGCATACCGTAGCGAGGCGCTTGCAAGCAGCGAGACTGAGAAGATGGTTACCGGTATGCGCAGATTCGGCGGTGATTGGGCGTCCACCCTCGAAGAGATCACGGTTGGCGGGAAGACCGTGTACCGGATCGAGCCTGATGGCGTGCCACAGTACTTCTGGTCTGACGGGCGGTGGATGTTCTATGTCATAGCGCATAATGTCACGTCTGACGAGATTCCACTGATCATCGGAGCGATTCCGTGATGGCGGATCCGCAGAAACCATATCCGACAAACCTCTGTTTCTCATCCAGATTGGCAAGAATGAACCGGTCTGACTCGCTGTATGCGACATTCTTTGAACCTGAAAGCATTACAACACAACTGCTGCCTGCCGCCGCATGATCTGCATCCTCTCCGTCCATCACGATCCCTTCGACGCGCAACGGCGCGGTCTGAAGCCCCACGAAGAGATGGAGCATATCTCCGACCGAGATACGTTTTGCAAACTTTGAAAGCGTGCAGTTTAGTGTGAAATCAGTGGTTACAGCATCAATGTTCGAGATTACAAATCCGCGCTCCACGTCCTTTGGCTGGACGTTTTTTAGAGCCAGCCCGACCCTGGCGCCAGCCGGTGCGCTCTTCGCATCGACATCATGCATCTGGATCGACCGTATCTCGATCTGCCTGCCCACTGGCAGCACACTCATCCTGTCCTTTGCATGAATCGTGCCCTGCATGACCACACCCAGAATCACACAGCCGATGCCGGTCACGTTGAAAACGTGGTCGATCACAACACGCGGCGGAAGCTCGTTTAATTCTGCATTCTCCTGGTCCACCTGCTCCCCCATCGAAAATATCCTCTCTTTCAGCTCTTCCATACCGTCGAATGTGCTGGTAGATACCGGGATGCATTTCCAGTCCTCAAGAACGGTGCCGGCTGTGATCTTCCGGAGACTGCCCAACATCACCTCGAGCGCATGGTGGTGTGAGGTATCTGACCTGGTCAGCACCACCATCCCGTGTCTGTAGCCCAGCATATCCAGCGCAACGATGCACTCTCCGGTGTGGATGTCGGGTCCCGTCGGCGGGATGCAGAGGAGCGCGATATCAGAGAGGTTGAGGGCTGTTACCAGCGGTTTTATCGACTTTGGATACCCGGTAGCATCGATTGATACGAGTGTTCTGCCGCTTTTGGAGAAATCGTAGATGGCAATGTCTGTTACGTTCCCTTTCTTGCCCAGTTTCGATGCAAGGGTTGTTCTGCCACTCTGTTGACCTCCGATGATCGCTATTTTTGTCATATCCGCTCCAGCGGGTTCGATGATGGTATCATTTCTGGATGATGCCATATAAGAATCGAGTGATGCTTAAACTTTTCATTCATCGCTCGCACACCCCGGAAAAATCGAGGGATATCCGGTTTAATCCGACAATTGCCGGTACAGACAATTTTAAATAGTTATACGACTATTTTTAACTCATGCTGGTTCCCTACGAACTCCTTGGCAAATTGTTTGTCTATTTTGTAGCACTGGTTTTTCTGGTGACTGCACTGGCTCTGGCGATCGGCATCTATAGTTTCAGGAAACACACGATTTTATTTCCGAATTTTGTTCTGTTCATGTTATATTTGTTCTACTCGCCCGCAAAATGGATTTGCAGGGTTTTCTACATCAAAGAAGAGCTTGTTGATGAGATTCTCATCGAACTCAAGAACGCGATGATGCTTGATCGATTCAAGCACACCAGAGAACGACGTGCCGTCATCCTGCCGCAATGTATGAGGCATCCTGAGTGTAAGGCGCGCTGTGACCCGATAATCGGATACGAGTGCAAAAAGTGTGGTTTATGCGATATCGCACGCATCGTTGAAGCGGCAGATCGATATGGTTTCAAGGTATTCGTTGTTCCGGGCGATAGCTTTGTCAGGAAGATCCTGCAATCCTATAAGCCCGGGGCGTGTCTTGGTGTTGCATGTCATACCGAACTTACGGAATCGATGCAGGCGGTCTCAAAACTCGTGCCGGTTCAGGGTGTCTGCCTGATGCGTGACGGGTGTTACGACACGAGGGTGGATGTGGACGAGGTGATCAGTAAGATGGAGGTGTGCGATCGTGTATGATCTGATCGGGATTGCGCTCTTTGTTATTGTGGTTGTATCCGTTGTTCTAACGATCTTAGCTCTGCTCATCAGCCGCATCAGCCTTAACCGGCATGTCTGGCTCGCCAGATTCTTTGCAGATGTCCTTGATTTCTTCTATCTCCCGATCAAAGCCGTGTTTCACAGATATGCAGATGCCAGAACGCTTGATACGTGGATGGTATCGCTCAAGAACATGGCGCACCGATCCGCCTTTGCAAAGACAGAGCGCAGGCTGCTGCTTGCCCCGCACTGCATGAGGTCGCTCGACTGTCCCGCATCATCGACGCGATTCGGGATCGAGTGCGTGTCATGCGGCAAGTGCGTCTTTTCAAGGATGCTAAAAGACGCTGAACGGTTTGGTTATACGCTGCATATCGTCGCAGGCTCGTCATACATCCGCCACATCGTCAAGAAAGAGTCCGCAGACGGCGCACTCCTGCTGGCATGTAACTATGAGTTGAATAAGGTCATGCGATCGATGAAACGAAAAAAGATCGTGACTTATGGGATCCCGCTCTTAAATGACGGGTGTTATGCCACTGAAATCGATTACGAGAATCTGATACGCGTGATGGAGAGTTTGAGTGGACAGAATGATCAGATCGGGCGTAAATGACACAAATGACGTAAATACCACGAATACGGTGGCTGTTTCCACATAGATTCGTGGTATTCGCGTGATTCGCGCGCATTCGTGATGAAATCGCCCCGTCTGGAAAAAATTCGAACATGCCCGAGTAAGTTGTAGTAAATCAGCACTGGGCATGGAAACGATTAGATTGATGAAATCTGCGTAATCAGCGTTAATCTGTGGCTAAAAACTTTTATCAGCCACAGATTTCACAGATGAACACAGATTAGGGGTAGGTTGTGCCGTTGGATTTATTTAAAGACTCCACATGATATTGAACATGTACAACAATTCCAAGTTGCATGCACGAGTGGTGCATCACTCCGAAAAATAGGAGTTCACGTCCCGGTAATCAAACTCGTCCTCTGAAAGGATGTTTCTGATGAAATTGAACAGTTTTATCCTGGTATCGATGTCAAGATTTGGATACCATACCGGACTTGCCACCACCAGCCCTCGAAATGCATAAAACAACTGGATAACCTTCAGGATCTCCCAGTCCTCTGTTTCTGCAAGATAATGATCCATGAACCGGTCATAGACCTTTTTGAACCCGCCATCAAGCCGTCCGTCTTTCCGGAGCGAATAAAAGAGGTAATTGATGGTCATGCATGAAACATCGTCTGCTGCTTCGCCCCATTCTCCACGACTCCGGTCGAGCACTGTAAAGTCGGTTCCCTCCCTGAACATGACGTTCCACGGATGGAAATCGCCGTGAACCATGCACAATCGATCCGTACCGGATTTAAGCTTCCATCTCCAGTCAACACACGTTTTCTCGATCTCATTGAGCTCTTTGTCCGTGATAAAATCAAGATCACTTGGATAGCTGTCCATCAAGCCCATGATGCATTCGCCATGCCCGACGGTGTCCCTGATCCTCCGCACATACAACTCCTGAT
>DAOVGO010000192.1 GCA_030672345.1 Methanosarcinales archaeon
GCTGAGAGAAGTCCGGCAAGTTTCTCGATGCTCTCTGATCTACCCATCGGTGTCACCTTCTTCGATCACGCTGTCTTTATAAAATCCTCCGTCAAAAAGATATTTAGCAGCATCCAATCGTTCCCACGCGATTTTAAGTTGTTGCTCTATAATCTCGGATACTTCCATGCAACGGCACCTCATCATTTAATATTTCTTCGATAAAAGGCGTCATAACTCGCAAGCTTCTCAGAATTTCGTCATGCGAATATATTTTGGGCGATATATCAGCAAAGCGGCGGATCGATATATCATACGCAACGCCGCAGATCTCTTTCATCATTCCGATATCTTTTTGTCTTGTAACTACCAGAACGTCGATATCACTGTTTGTGCCAGATTCACCTCTTGCAACCGATCCAAACATGATTATCTTCTCTATTCCATCTTTGAATCTGCTTAAAACTTGATCTGTAAACTCTCTTGCTATCTCTTCCCGGTTCATTGGAAGTCACCTGCTCATTGTTAGTACGGTCTTCATTTTACTCTTTCCCTGGGTCCATCCTATCCATCGATCCTCACCTCAACCGGATCTGCATCCTCATCAAAGAACGCAACCTCATGCGTCCGGGTGATGCTGCTCCACCGCACTTTATTCTCTGAGACCCGCTCTGGTGGTTCCCGTGGTCTGCGTTCCTCGCTTCCCACGGCATGCACGCCAAAAAGCACGGTCGCATCAGGCACGACCTCTCTGATCCGTGCCGCAACCCGGGGCATCGTCTCCTTATCCACATCAGACAAGGCAGGCGCACCCAGCGGGTGGCTATGCACATGCACGATCAGGTTCGGCATCTCGGCACGCTCAGCCCTGATGTGCTCAACCATCTTTTCAGCAACATAAGAGACCATCTCCGGAGTGGCATGAGCCACCACCTCATTGGAGGCGAACTTGTGGAGGCGGTCAACGCTTCCGCCAAAGCCTGTGAGCGCGTAGACCACCTCCACATCGGGCTCCTTTGGTCGAAAGACAGACTCCACCCGGATCTCCATCTGGCTGATGATGGGGTGAGAGAGCGATATCCCCGGACCTCCGGCAGCAGGAGCAGGGGGCGCTCCTCCCCTCTCTGCCGTCTCTGCACGCTCGAGCCTCTTCTTCTTCAGTTTAATCCGGACTGTTCCGTTTCCTCCGATACCTACCCTGATTCGTCTCATCCGCCCCTCTACTACTCCTCAATCACTACCTCGGTCTTTGGGGGTTTCCGGATCATCATCGCAATGACTACGATCGCAATCACTGCCAGACACCCGATGATGATGTAAGTGTAGGGGAGTTCTTTCGTTCCATCTCCGCCGGTTGGTTCCGGATCCAGTGGCTTGGGCGACGGTTCTTTCACCGTGAGTGGGTGCGTCAGCGAGATCTGCTGGAAAGCATCCTTATCGTCACCGGGCCAGTACAATCCTGTGAAGTGGACTGTGAAGTCGCCAGTCTTATCAGCCTTGATGTTGATGTGGATCGTTCTGACGGTTCCTGGTGGTACCTCGAACTTCCCGGCAACTGTTCCGGCTGCCGCACCGTATCCAAAACCCTCTCCATAAACATGGATTCCGGATGGCACGCTGACCTGCACATCCGCTGTCAGTGTCACGTCGTTCAAGGATGGGTTGTTCATGTATAGTTCGACAAGTCCATCATGCGACTTATCAATTACGTCGTTTACCGGGCGCAGCGTCACAGTGGGACCAACCCGGAACTTTGCTTCGGTCGGTGTGGGCACCGCAGTCTCCGCGGCGGTTGGCTCTGCGGTCGGCGCTACCGTTGGTTCGATGGTAGGTGTTGCTATTGCCGTGACGTTCGTTTCGTTCACAATCGTTTCATTCGCTGTTGTGTTGTTTTCCTGCGCTATCGCTGACATAACGATCAGGCACAGGCAGACGATGCATATCGCAACGAATCTTCTAATATTCATCTTCAATCCTCCTGTTAGTTACTGAACAAGATAATTCTGTTCATGTACGGTAAAGATTTGTTATAGTACATAAACCTCCTGGTTAATGGGTCGTCGAATTGTCTGGTGGTGATAAAAATGCTGTGGCGCGGGCGCGGGGTGTTATAGTATAGATACAATCAAAAAAAGAAAAGAAGAGCGCAAAAATCTTTTTTGCGCTTTGGTGCGTTTTGTAGCAGCTTTTTAGTACATGCCTTCCATGCCGCCCATGCCGCCCATGTCTGGTGGCATACCGCCGCCGCCTGGTGGCATCGGCTCGCCCC
>DAOVGO010000075.1 GCA_030672345.1 Methanosarcinales archaeon
ATCTTGCGTGTTTAGTTGATGAAATAATCGATAAGCATCAACGAATGTGGGATGAGGCATGAAAACCATAGCAAATGAGATGGCACGGTTTCTCGTGGAAGCCGAAGAGGAAGCGATCGCCCGGTTCTACGACCATGTTGAGCTCGGTGATGAATACCGAGCGGCGGAGACCATCAAAGAAATAAAGCACGTCATATCAGTGTTCAGGAAGCGCGGATACGAGATATATCGGTCCGTGGTCTCGGACGGGATCGATGGCACGATGAGGTACCGAATGATCCTGATGCATGAAGGCATCGAGATCGCCAGGCAAGACATCAAAGTCACAATCGAGACGGGTTACATGGAGGAAAACGAATGACGCTGATTGATTGGAGAGGAATACCGCGGACATGTTTCTGCGGAAAGACATTCATGCCGAAGTCGTGGAATAACAATTATTGCTGTCGTGGACATCAGCGCATATATGATATCGCAGGTCGGACCAAACTGGGGCGAAAGTTGCTCAAGGAAGATCCGCAAGCGGTACTCAAGTGGTACGCGCATCTATTATGAGGATCTCATGACCGAAACCGACCTTTCTGATGACGATATCCGGCGCATCCACGAATCGGCGGAACCTCGTGCTGAGGACGGTGGGGTCCCGAAGAACAGCCGGGCAATCGAGAAGGCGTTTATGCGGGCGAAACGGGCGAGCGCGCAGCAGAACGAGCGATCCCGGCAGAGTGTCAAGGAGCTGCGCCGGCAGCGGGAGGACGTCGTGACGGAGGTTGTACCTGATTCTGCCGGGCAGACGAGTATATTTGATTATAAATGAAGAGGAACTATAATTATGAAGATTAAGAACACAAACATAGATGACCTGAAACCGTACGCGCACAACCCGAAGACGCATCCGGCTGATCAGGTCAAGAAGATCGCCCGCAGCATCGAGGAGTTCGGCTTTCTGGTGCCAGTACTCGTGGACGCAGACATGAATATTATAGCAGGTCATGGACGGCTGATGGCTGCGCGCAAGCTCGGACACACAGAGATCCCCACTATCAGCGTCGATCACCTCACAGAGGCGCAGATGCGGGCGTACAGGATCGCAGACAACAAGTTAACTGAGTCGGCATGGAATATCGATGAACTCAAATTCGAGATGGATGAACTAGAACTTGGTGGCTTCGACATAGATCTCACTGGATTCGACGATATTGAGATCGGCGATATGATCAGAGACAAGGAGGTACATGATGCTCGCTACAAACCTGGTGAGGGATCTATAACCGGCGATACGGATTTCATAGAAGATGAAAAAGACGCTCTTATGGCTGACGATGAAACGCATGAACTGTTCAGAAACACATCCACGATACTGATAACGTTCTCTGGCGGTAAGGATTCGACATTCGCGCTGTATTGGGCTAAAACAAACTTCCCCGAGAAAGAAATCATAGCAGTGTTCGCAGATACTGGGGTGGAGTTCCCTGGCATAACGAGCCATGTTAAAGCGTGCTGTGATTTCATGGATGTTGAATGCCGGATCGTGAAGCCGATCAAGGACGTGTGGCTGATGATCGAGGACCGCGGATTCCCACACCTCATTGGGCGATGGTGTCAGAAGGAATGGATATATGATCCCATTAATAAATTATATCTCGAATACGATCCGAACGATGTTATCATCGTGGACGGCAGCCGCGCGGACCAGACCGTGCGTACAACCCGGAAGACAAAGACATCAGGTTCCCCGGAATCACGCATGAAAGAATATCAGTATTACCATCCTGCATTTGATGTTGATAAACCCGTTCTGGAGCACATCCTCGAGAAATCCGGCATGCCTAGATGGGAGGGATACGATAGGGGATTCGTGCGTACGGCGTGCTGGATGTGTCCCGGGATGTGCGGGGACCAAGCTCTCGCGCTGTCAGAGAACTATCCAGGACTCACGGAAGATATCCGGCGGTGGGAACAGAAACTTGGAACCCATATCAGACCAACCGATAATCGGTCAATCGATGACATGATACGAACTGGACATAAAAACCGGGAACGTAGAGACAAGCAATCTTTATTTGATGAGATGCAAGAGTAACATACCATGACAGAGACAATATTAGTATCATTGTGCTTGCTCGGAGTCCCGTGCAGGTATCACGGACAGATGTACCGGATGGGGCACCGGATCGGACGCCCTGCACTCATCGAGAAGCTGCAGAAGACATGCAACATCCTGCCACTGTGCGGGGAGCAACTGGGCGGACTCCCCACACCGCGCCCACCGTGCAAAGTCGTTGGTGATACGGTGATCACGAAAGACGGGACACAGGACGTGACATGTGAGTACCAGAGAGGCGCCGAACTCGTGCTTGAGCAATGCATGCGATTCGGAGTCAAGCGTGCATATCTGCTGAAGGACAGCCCCATGTGCGACCGAGACAACGGCGTGCTTGGCAGGTTGCTGCAAGAAAACGGAATCTGGGTTACACGAGTCTGAAAGCACCGCAACTTTAATATCTATCCTCTGATACATCTTAAGTTACCCATGCAGGAAACTTCGAAACACCTCGATGCATACGCTTTTTACCGCGATCTCAAGAAACGGAGTTACCAAGCGGTTTCCAACGAGTTTACCGTTTCGATGACTTCAGTCAAGAAGTGGGCGAAGGCGTTCAACTGGCAGGAGCGGGTCATGCTGCACGATCAGGAAGTGCAAAAAGGCGTTCAGGAAAAGATGATGCCGGAATGGATCGAGACAAAGGCGTATCTCCTGAAGGTCGCACTGGAGCAAGTCAAGAAGGGGCGTGACGCCGGGGTTGTTCCCGGATCGACCAGAGACATGATGGCGGCTATTAAGGAGGCTCGGTCGATCATGGGGGAGGATGTCAACACGGACGTTAAAATCTCCCTCGAAGTGAAATACGAAGATCCCCCTGAAGACGATGACCGAGATTAAACATAACGTCACCCTCCGGAGACCGCACCCGATACAGCAGCGGATCCGGGATAGTCCGGCGAAGCGAAAGATCATCCGAGCTGGCAGGCGGGGCGGCAAGACCGTTATCGCTGCAACCATCTGTGTTGAGAAGTTCCTGCAGGGACTGCGACCACTCTACGCCGCGCCGACCTCTGACCAGCTGGAGACGTTCTGGTTTGAGGTCAAGAAGGCGCTTCAGGAGCCCATCGATGCCGGGGTATTCAAGAAGAACGAGACCGACCACACCATCGAGAGACCCGGCACGAAGCAGCGCATCAAGGGGAAGACCGCCTGGAATAGCGATACATTACGGGGTGATTACAGCGATTATCTGGTGCTGGATGAATTTCAATTGATGGACGAGGACGCCTGGGGTGTCGTGGGCGCGCCGATGCTGCTCGACAATAATGGATCGGCAATTTTCATTTATACGCCGCCGTCGCTGTCCTCCCGGTCTGTAACGAAAGCCCGGGACCCGCAGCACGCGGCGAAGATGTTCCAGAAGGCGCAGCAGGACACAACTGGCAGATGGGAAGCGTTCCACTTCACGTCGTTCGACAATCCGCACATCTCGAAAGCCGCGCTCGAAGAGATCACGGAGGACATGACGAATCTCGCGTACCGGCAGGAGATACTCGCCGAGGATATCGAGGAGGTGCCCGGCGCGCTCTGGACCCGGAAGCTCATATCTGAGATGCGAGTGACTGGGCATCCCGATCTGGTGCGTATCATTGTTGGAGTTGACCCAACCGGTAGCACGAGCAACGAGACCGGCATCGTGGTTGCAGGGAAGAGCGCGGACGGACATGGCTATGTTCTCGATGACAAGAGCCTTCTTGGATCCCCTGGCGAGTGGGGGGATGCAGTCATAACTGCGTATAATCGCAACGATGCAGACGTGGTTGTTGCGGAAGTCAACTATGGAGGGGACATGGTCGAATCGAACATAATAGGAATTGCTAATGCCTCGAATCAGATATGCCGATATAAGAACGTCCATGCATCACGCGGTAAGGCGGTGCGCGCAGAGCCGATCGTAGCGCGCTATGAGAAGGGGATCATCCACCACGTCGGGGAGTTCCCAGAACTCGAGGACGAGATGGTCACGTGGGTGCCGGGGGAGTCTCGGTACTCGCCGAACCGGATTGATGCGCTTGTGTGGGCACTGACGGAACTATTTATAGAGCAGCCAATTCCACCGGATCCATCGAGATTCAGAGTTGCCGGAGCAGAGCGGAAGTGGTAACATATATTAAAGATAACTGATGAAAGATAGAACATCATGCTCGACAGATTACGATTCCGGCTTCTCGACGCTCTCGGTGGAAAGCCGAAGACCCGGGTGGCAACTGGCGGCAACGACAAAGACATTTTCGGAGAGAATCG
>DAOVGO010000064.1 GCA_030672345.1 Methanosarcinales archaeon
GATGCGGCAGTCGAGTCCGGGGCTGTTGACAATGTGGCAGCGCACGAGATGGTCATGCTTCTTGATGACGAGGTGATATACTCAGCACCGCTTGACCCCGAACTGGCAGAAAATCTGCAGGAACTCTACGACAAAAACCAGAATCTGCCCTCGTACTCATTTGTTGCGACCACTGGAGCAGGGGATATTGGAAAGGAGAAGGTAGAACAACTATACATACACCTCCAGGCAGGAGCGCTTCCTGTCGAGGTCGATGTGATCGGTTCATGGCAAGTTCCTGCCGCACTTGGCGCTCAGTTCAGGGAGCAGACGATACTTGCCGGCATCCTTGCGCTGCTCATGGTTGCTCTCACAATCTTCCTCAGGTACCGCCAGAAGAACATTCTCATCCCGATGGTTGCAACCTCGGTAAGCGAGGTCTTCATGATTCTCGGCTTTGCCGCACTCCCGGGCATAGGGTGGCAACTCGACCTCCCAGCCATTGCAGGAATCATCGCAGTCATTGGAACAGGAATCGACCACCTGGTGATCATCACCGACGAGGTGCTGTACGAGGGCAGGATGCCGTCTAAGAAGGTATATCTCGCAAGAATTGCAAGGGCGTTTGCGATCATCTTTGCCGCGGCAGCAACCACCATCATCGCGATGTCGCCGCTTCTCTTTATGGGATTCGGCGCACTGAAAGGCTTTGCCAGCCCCCCGATCGTCGGCGTTTTAATCGGCGTTCTGATCGCAAGACCGGTTTACGGACGGGTGATTCGGGAACTGCTGGAGTGAATCAGAACCATGAGCGACCATCCCTCGATGAAACAGAGAGCCGATAAATGCGCCGCCGCGATTAAGAGGCACGAGGAGGTGCGGATCGTATCGCACATCGATGCTGATGGCTTGACTGCGGCTGCAATTATGTGCCATGCGCTCGACCGATTGGGGATCGAGCATGGTGTGCGGTTCGTGAAGCAACTGGGCAAAAATGTTCTCGATGAGGTTGCTGATACGAACATCCCGACGATCTTCACCGATCTCGGAAGCGGGATGCTCTCTGACATGCCCCGCGGCATGGATGTCGTAATCGCGGACCACCACCAGATCGATCAGAACGGCAATATCGAATACCACCTGAACCCACATCTCTTTGGCATCGATGGCTCAACCGAACTGAGCGGATCAGGTTGCGCGTACCTGCTTGCGCAGGCACTCAGTTGCCCCGGGCTCAAATCAGGAGACTTAGCCGATCTTGCGATCGTTGGTGCTGTTGGCGACTTGCAGGCAAGGAAATTCGGAAAACTGGTCGGATGCAACAGGGAAATCCTGAAGCAGGGTGCAGATCGCGGAGTTCTGAATTACAAGAAGGATCTCTCGTTCTTTGGGAAGCAGACCCGGGAGGTGTTCAAGTTATTGCTGTACTCATCTGATCCGTACCTCCCAGGACTGACAGGAAATGAGGGTGCAAGCATCGGTTTTCTGAGAAAGGCTGGCATCGATGCCGGTGGTGAACGGTGGAGGCGGTGGATCGACCTTTCTGAAGGAGAGCAGCAGAAGGTGGTCTCATCGCTGGTTCAGTACTGCATCTCAAAGCGGATGTCGTCCTACCACGTCCACAGACTGGTAACCGAGGTGTATACGCTGTGTAGGGAGCAGGAAGGAACAGAGATGCGGGATGCGTCCGAATACTCCACTCTGCTCAACGCCACTGCACGCTACGGTTTTGCTGATGTCGGTCTCGCGGTCTGTCTCGGGGATCGGGACAAGAAGCTTGCGGAAGCGCACGACCTGCTTAAAGATCACAGGAAGAACCTTGTGGAGGGTCTGAAACTCGTTAGAGAGAAGGGCATCACGGAAATGAACCATGTTCAGTACTTTGATGCGGGCAGTTCGATTCGGGATACGATCGTTGGCATCGTCGCAGGCATGAGCCTGACAAACTCCAGAAACCGGAACATGCCGATCTTTGCGTTCGCGGAGAGTGACGACGGGCTCAAGGTCTCTGCACGCGGGACACAGGGGCTCATCAGGAAGGGGCTGAACCTTGCCGATGCGATCGGGGCGTGTGCAGCAAAGGTTGGCGGCACCGGCGGCGGGCACAACATCGCTGCGGGCGCAACCATACCACGCGGGAGCAAGGACGAGTTTCTTGAACTACTGGACACGGCAGTCGGAGAACAACTCAGCTAACAGGGAAGTGACGCGGAATGGACGCGCTGTATCTCATGGATTGCTATGCAAAGGAGTTTGAAGCAACCGTTGAGGAAGTGGCAGGTGACCGGTTCGTCATACTCGATAAAACCGCGTTCTACCCTGATTCCGGCGGACAGCCGCACGACACAGGCGTTCTCGTGCGGGAGGGGGACGGGCGCGAATTTCCGGTTACATACACGCGGAAGATGGATGATCTGATCAGCCACGAGGTCGCAATCGCAGATTCCGGGTCCGGGCTTGCAGCAGGCGACCGGGTCACAGGAAGGATCGACTGGGAACGGCGGTATCTTTTCATGCGGTCGCACACCGCATGCCATGTGTTAAGCGCAGTGATTCACAAGGAGACCGGTGCGCTGATCACAGGAAACCGGATCGGGGATGCGAAGACACGGGTGGATTTCAGCCTGAAGGACTTTGACAGGTCAGAGATCAAATCATTCGAAGAAAAAACGAATGAGATCATCGATCAGAATCTTCCGGTGGAGATAAAGATTCTTTCAAAGGAAGACGCTCTCAAGATGCCGTCGATTGTGAAGTTGAAGATGGATCTGCCTGACAGGGAGGAGATTCGCGTGATCGATATCGTTGGGTATGACGCGCAGGCGTGTGGCGGCACCCACGTGAGGAACACCGGCGAGATCGGGCACATCGAGGTCGTGAAGGCTGAGAACAAGGGAAAGAACAACAGAAGGATATATTTCAGACTAAAAACAGCCGATTGAAGATCAACCGCTGGTCAGGGCGCTATCGACGGGTCATCGCGCAATCGCGATGGTGACATTCCCATATTTCTTTTTCTTAAGTATCAGGTCTTTTTTTTCGGAGAGTGCAAGCGCACACGGCTCTGCCACGCCAACGATGCCGAACCTGCTTGCCTCAGAGCGGGACGGTGGCGTACATGCATTGATCGTCTCATCGTCCAGGAACACGATCTTGCGTCCGAGCGACTCTGCTGCATTTAGGATGCCGGGCTCGTCTTCTTTGAGCCGGGATGACGCAAATATCCGCACATCTTCGAGATCGATGCCTGCCTCACGAAGTCCTGCCAGGACTGCGTCAGACACCTCCTGGCGGGTAACGCCGCGCCGTGCCCCGATTCCGACGATTGCGCCGGCTTCTGGTGTTGGAGGGACTTTCTCCATTGGATATCTGTTAGGGGTCTCAAAGATACAAAGCTTGCGGTGGTTTCCAGAGGTTGGACTTTACCGTGGAGGCGTTCCGGAGATTTCTCGTGAGCGACAACATTCAATCACCTGAATTCTTGAGAGATCTGAGGTTTTTCTCGCAGAAATCGATTATTCTTGGGTTATTTATCTCTTTACCGATTTTAAGCGCATTTTCATAACACTCGATCGCTTTTTCGACCTGCCCGAGAGTGTAGTATGCATTCCCGAGATTTCCGATGGCATTTCCTTCACCGCGCCGATCCTCGATCTCTCTTGAAATCACCAGCGCATCTTCATAGTACTCAATCGCTTTCTCGACCTGCCCAAGAGAGTAGTATGCATTCCCGAGATTTCCGATGACATTCTCTTCAACGCGCCTATCACTAATCCCCCTTACGATCTTCAATGCTTTTTCGCTGTAATCAATCGATTTCTCGACCTGTCCAAGATCGCCGTATTCCTTTCCGAGATTTCCGAGGTGTTTTCCTTCACCGAGCCTATCCCCAATCTCTCTTGCGATCACAAGTCCATCTTTGTGGTACTCGATCGCTTTCTCGACCTTTCCGAGATTGCTGTATGCCTTTCCTAGATTTCCAAGATATAAGCCCTCCTTCTGCCTAGCTCCCATTTCTCGTGCGATCTTCAATGCTTTTTCGCTGTAATCAATCGATTTCTCGTAATGACCGATTTGGAAATATAAATTCCCGAGTGAACCGAGCAGATACCCGCTTATTTCAGCCTCCGCGGACAGTTCAGAGAGCAAATTCTCTTTTAACCCTATGCTACGTTTGATTTCATCCAGCGACTTGTATTCGGTTTCTAATGCGAATTCTA
>DAOVGO010000051.1 GCA_030672345.1 Methanosarcinales archaeon
GAGGATATTTGTTTTTTTAGACGAGATTCAGCGAATCGAAGGATGGGAATCGTACATCAGAAGCATCTATGACGAATTCAAAGGGAAAATAAAGATATTCGTCTCTGGTTCCACCTCAAAACTCACGGAATCCGAACTGAGCCATCTGCTGACAGGAAGGCATCTCACAACCCGGGTCTTCCCGCTCGGCTTTGGGGAATTCCTGCTCTTCAAAGACGTTGGTTATGGGGGAGAATACCTGACAGAGAAGGATACAGCGACGATCAAGGAGATGCTCCGTGAGTACATCTCGTTTGGCGGATTTCCAGAGGTCGTTCTTTCCGAATCAAACAAAGAATACCTTGCCCAAACACTTTTCATCGATATAATTAGCAGAGACGTTGTTTCATCGATAAAAAAGAAAAGAGAAGTAATAGAGGATTTATCATACTTCTTAGCCTCAAACATAGGAAAGCCCATAAGTTTTTCGAAGATGTGCGGCATGATGAACTCCAGAGGGGTTAAAATTTCAGTTCCGACACTGGAGAGGTATTTTTTCATCATGAAGGACGCATTTCTCTTCTTTGACATCAGAATCTTCTCGTACAAGGTAAAAGACCAGTTGCAATACCCGCGAAAGATATATGCCATGGATCCGGGGTTTGCCAATCTTTCCGGGTTCAGATTCTCTGAAGAGATCGGGAGATCGATGGAAAATCTTGTTGCGGTCGAGTTACTCAGGATAAAATCGTCAAATCCCCGGCTTGAGATATACTACTGGAAGGATTACCGGCAGAGAGAAGTGGATTTCGTTTTGAAAAGCGGTTTAAGAATAGAACAACTGATTCAGGTGACGTACGCCGGAAGCAGGGAATATATCGCGGCAAGAGAGATCAAAGCACTGGTGAAAGCTGGGGAAGAACTGCAATGCGATGATCTGCTCGTGATCACATGGGATTATGAATCAGACGACGGAACGATCAGGTTCTTACCGCTGTGGAAGTGGTTATTATACCATAACACGAGTACCTGAATCGAGGTGAACAAATGGAGATGCCAACCATACCAGAACCTGACAATAAAAAGATCTTCACCCAGATGTGGGTGGGGCAACTAACTAGCGCGACCGGCTTTATCATGCAGAAACTCGGGACCGATGCGCTCGAAGAGTACAACGACCTGATCGCAGATCAATCTGCAGCGCAGTTGAGAGCGATGGGGGTTGAAAGCCCGGTGGACTTTGCGATCTCGCAGGCGGTCTGCTGTGCAAACATCTTCGGAAGCGATGTTGATGTCATACCAGAAGCAGACGGGAGTGCCACACTGGATATCAAGGAGTGCGCCAATCTGAGAACCGCGCTTGAATTTGCAAAGACGGGCCATGCCGATAACGAAGGAGCAGTACTGCGGTGGTTGTATAAACGGCTATTTCAGGAGAATTGCCAGGCGCTTGGGACTGAAACTGACAGCGGAATTCACTGAAATCGGATGCAGGAGGAGTATCAAGTAAACGCTACACCCCGAACTTATTCATCATCGTCTTCTGGACATTGACTGGACTTTCAAAGATAACCGAAAGTGACCCTATTTTCCAGATTTTTTCGATAGCAGTCGCCAGTGTACGTCTTTTTAAGATGTAGTCCCCTACTAATCAATAAGCATTTTGGGCGGATCTTTGAAAGATGAGTTTAAAGAACTTTGGATTTTTGTTCTTTGTGTCTTTGCGTTCTCGATTTAACGCAAAGGCGCAAAGACGCGAAGGGTGTTGTTAATCTCGGTCTTCACGTCTTTCGCGTTGTTGTACATCCAACTGACCATTACAAATTTTCGGAAATGGACTATGATACGGGTTAGACGAAGAGGTGGGTGTGGTTTTCATGGCATATCGCGCAAGAGCAGTAGAGGTGTGTGACTGAACAGTGCGTTCAACTTGAGGGAACAGTGAAGGGTGATGCGTGTCTACACTCTGGGATGTTGCCAACCAATTTGGAGGGGATACGACGGCGGCATGATCTATGTGCCGCGTGAGTAGGGTATGCGGCTGAAAAAGTCATCAAGATCGAACGCCACGACACCACCCTTCCTCAGCTCCTCCTTCCCTGCCACCTCTTTTGCGATGATCCCATAATATTCGCTGCGGCTGCCATTGTGCCACTTAACATGCTCTGATTTCTCCTTAAGTCTGTAGAGAACCTTCATAGCATCGTTTTCTCCAAGTTTCTGCCATTTGCATTCCACCAGCAGAATCTCCTTTGTTTCCTGATTCAACGCAACGATATCTATCTCCATATCCCTGTGCCACCACCTGCCAATCCGCAGAAACTTGAACGGAAGCACGCCTTCTCTATTTAAGTCCTGCAAGAACTGTTTTGAGATGTTCTCGAAAGACCTGCCCACAAACTGGTTGTAATATGGTTTTACCAGGGTTTCCAGCACCTCGGCTGGGCATTCTTCGATCTCGCTTCTATGTGGGAATACGAACCTGAACCAGAAATTCAGATAGTTGTCATCCACATAATATAATCCCTTCTTGCTTTTTTCAGGCGATTTCTCTGTTACAGGAACGTCCCTTCGCACAAACCCGAGCGTTCGCAGGATGTCCAGATATCGTGTCATCGAGTTCCTGTCAAGCCCGGTGTAGTTCATTATGCCGGAGAATTTTGTGTTGCCGAAACTGATGGCTCGCAGTATCGAAAAATATGTTTTCGGCTCTCTAAGTTCCTCTCTTAGCAGAAACTCTCCTTCTTCGTTGAGTATTTCTCCCTTCTCAAGAATCTTTTCGAGAATGTTTCCGAAGACATCCCGCAAATCTTCAAATCTGTTTATGTAGAAGGGGATGCCACCTACAGCCGAGTATGCGTTTACAAGTTCCTCGCAGGAATATCCTGGCAGAAACTCCGCCATCTGTCTGAATCTCATCGGTTCAAGTTTCCACTGCCCGGTTCTGCGCCCGTACAGCGGACTTTTGTGTCCGAGAACTTCGGTTTCCATCATACCAATGCTTGAGCCGCATAAGATCAGGAATAGGCTGGATTTAGCTATGTGCAGGTCGATTATTCGCTGGAACGTCCCTGTCACTCCCTTATTTGATTCGATCAGATATGGAAACTCATCGATCGCGATTACGGTTCTGTCCTCTGATTCAGTCAGGTGTTTGAATATAACCTCCCAATCCGTCTTCAGGTCTAATATCCTGTCGTCATCCAGTTCTCGCGCTGCCGACGCCATAAAGTCGCTTATCTGGAGATGAGGTACCGTTCTTGATGCAAGATGGTACACAGATCTCTTGTTTCTGATAAACTCCTGTATCAGGCGACTCTTGCCGACTCTTCGCCGTCCGTACAGGACGATCACCTGTGCGGGTGCTTCCTCATATCTCCCCTCAAGGAAACCGAGATCCTTTTCACGGTCGATGAATTTAGTAATCACGGTTATGATAATGCAGATTACTACTATTAAATGTTGCGATGCCAGATGGTGGTATCCCTATAAATACTAAAAAACGCGCATGACCTGCTTCGCAGTGCTTATACTGTCGATGAAAAAGTGGTTTTCAGAATTGTGGCTACCGCCACTGTTTTTGAGACTTTTACGTACCAAGTCTCCTCCGATCTGCGGGAATATCACGTATGTGGTGTTCGAGTCATATTCCCTTTGGTGGTGAGGTTGAATGTCCCCAAATATGAGGAGAATCTCTCGGATGAATCTTGTGTCTGGACAAACAACCTTTAATCTGTGTCCATCTGTGAAATCTGTGGCTAATAAAAGCTTTTAGCCACAGATGAACACGGATTTCACAGATTTTACCCGCAACTCACTGAAACAGATTCATAAAATCTCCCGCAACACCAAGATAGTGTGACCCCCGATCTGCGAAAACTGTATATATGATTGGATAGCCATCACGATAAATCAAGTTTGTCTGCACCAAAACAAAAAATGTGAAAACCATGATGCATCTACCACATCCGCGACCAATACGCGCAGGAGCGCAACCACACGCAAAACCGTATCGACCCCTTCTGCTTATGGCGAGATCACATAAGCTCTGTGGGACGAATTATCCGGTGGAGCGCACTTGCACTATCCGGTATTCGGGTCCGGTCTATTGCATCCGGAGATGGTGCTTGCGCTCGCGATTGCCAGCTGGGACGATCGATGAGATGGCGGATGGGAGATGATCTATGTGCCCTTTAAGTAGGTGTGTAATCGTCGCGCTGCTTGTTCTGGCGTGTCTCACTGGTGTTTCGGCTGCTGACGGATGGCACCGGTTCCAGAAGGACTCCCTGAACGCCGGAATCACATCGGACGCCGCACCAACCGCTGATCCCGAGCTCGTGTGGAGCGCGTTCACACACAGAAATGATCTTGGAAATGGAATTGACGTGCCCCCGATCATCGCGGGAGATCTTGTGTATGTGTATGATGCGAACGGTACATTACAGGCATTCAACAAGACAGACGGCGCTCTGATATGGCGCAATGAGACTTCTGTCGGGTTTCAGTCATCGACTCCCGCGTATGGGAACGGAAAGATATTTGTCGCATCGAACATCGGCGATATGTATGCATTCGAGGCAGCAACGGGTGAGCAACTCTGGAAGGTGCATGTGACCGACAGGAACTTCGAATGTCCGGTAACTTACCACGATCACAGAATCTACGCGGGAGAAGGGTTATCCGGCGGCGTTGCAACAAAATATTACTACTGCTACGACGATTCCGGAAGCGAACTCTGGAAACACGCAACCGATGACACGGCAGGGTTCCTGTGGTGCGGTGCATCGGTCGTAGAGAACTACCTTGTGTACCCTGTGCATGAAGGCAGGCTGATAAGCGTTTATCTTGAGAACGGAACTCTAAGAGACGAAATCGATCTGAAATCCGGTCTTTCGTTCAGCCGGTCCGATCCCGGGCGCATCCGTGCATCAGTGGCATACCATGACGGCTACGTGTATACCACCTCTGAAAAATCGCAGGCGACCGGATACGTGTGGAAGGTCGGGTTCGAAGACGGGCGATTCATCGATGATGGCTGGAGTTCCCTCATCGGTTTTTCGACATCGACACCTGTAATCCATGACGGACGGGTCTACGTAGGTCAGGGAGGGCATGAACACTCATCAGGAAACCTCACCTGCCTCAATGATTCAAACGGAGATCTGATCTGGAGGTATACCGTACCAAAGGGTGTAAAATCCTCGCCTGCCCTCTCGATCGGCGATGATGGTGTGTACATCCATTTCACGACAGCGATGAGTGGTGGCTCGCTGTACTGCCTGTGGGACTGCGGGTCGTTTGCAACGCTTGCATGGGAGTACAATCCTCCGGACGACGGATACATCCTGCAGGGGGCTGCGATCTCGGATGGATTTGTGTATTTTGGGACCGATGGCGGATATGTCTATTGCATCGGAGATGCGCCTGGAAGGGGCGATCTTAATGGTGATGGTGTTGTTACGGCGGCGGACGCGGTGATTGCGCTTCGTATGGCGGTTGGGGCGGTTCCTGCCGCTGATGCGGCTGATCTAAGCGGTGATGGTGTGGTGACGTCGCTTGATGCGCTGATGATCCTGCAGGTGGCGGCAGGAGCTGTGAACTTATGACCAAGTCCGTTCACAATCCACAATCCTACCGCAGGTAGGATGTTTTTGATCAACCTTTTTCTGAAAAAAGGTTGGCGATGATGATTATTCAGTAAATGATTTTTCAAGGTCGTTCAGGTCGAAGAGCAGTACGTTATCTGTTGCGGCAAGTTTTTTCATTTTTTTTGTGAATCCTGATTTCGATATCAGGCAGTAAGTCTCTTTACGCTCCGGGCTTCCCCATTTTACAGATCTGGTTTTCTCTCTGAGGTTGTGGTAGATGTCTGTATCGGTCATTCTGTTCGTGTACTTACATTCACAAAATAATATCTCTTTTGTATTATCATTCAGCGCGATTATGTCGATCTCACTTTCACCATGCCACCATGAGCCGATCCTCGTAAAATCGAATGGTCTTTTCATCAGCAGGAATTCAACACATATCTTCTCGAATGTGCGTGAACACATCTCGTTGCTCTGTTCCAAAATGGATTTTACGAGTTCGGAGGAGAGATTCTTCTCTATCATTTCCATATTATTGAACACATATCTGAACCAGAAGACAAAGAAGTTATCATTTATGACATAGATGCCTTTTCTCGATTTTACACCTTCAGTAACCGGTATCTGCCTGCTTACAAGTTTCAAATCCGACAGCACCGACAAATATTTGGTTATTATGCCTTTTTCGTATCCTGTGTGATTTACGATTTCAGATAGTGTTGTTTTTCCGATGGAAATTGCATTTAATATACTGAAATAGATTCGAGGCTCTTTCAGCACCTCGCGCAGGAGAAACGGTACTTCGTTGTACATGAATGCGTCTTTTTTGAATATCATGTCCTCAATGCATCTGTTAAGGGGCGCATCACCAAACTCCATGAGGTATGCAGGCGTCCCGCCGCAGATCGAATAGACGGTTATCTTCTCAACAAACGAGTAGTTCTCCATGAATCTGCACGAATTTTTGAAATTCATCTGATCAATATTCATCTGTGCAGTTCTTCTCCCGTATAACGGGGATTTGTATCCAAGAAGCGACTCCATCACGGCGACCGATGAGCCGCAGATGATGATCTTCAGATTCGTTTTTTTCAGTTTCGTGTCCCAGTAATCCTGAAACACCGAAGGGAGCGCTGGGTTTGCACCGACTGCATAAGGAAATTCATCGAAGACTATCGCAAAATTATCTGTCGTGTTCCTGATAAAAAAATCCAAGAGAGAGTCCCATGTCGTGAAAGGCGCTTCTTTGAGGTATTCCATATCCATCTCTTCCGCAATCTGTGAGGAAAAACGTTTAAGCATCTCTTTCTGGGATTCAATCCTGCAAAAGAAGTAGATTCCATCCGCATCCTCCATAAATTTCTGCAAAAGCGCGCTCTTCCCAATCCGCCTCTTTCCATATACAACGATGAATTCCGCACCCCTGTTACTGAACCGTTCCCTCAGTGTTACCAGTTCCTCTTCCCTGTTTACGAACTCTGGATACTCCATAGTAGACTACTTTAAAGTATCTTGTATTAAGTGTTGGGGCGGATGTTCGAAATTCAGAAACTTTTAAGTAAGACAATCTACATGATGCAAAGGCAGTTATCATGGACATTACTCAACTGATATGGAGGCAGAACTTATGAACACGAAAACATTAGCAGCGATAGTTGTAATGGTGACGCTTGCGCTCACCACACCACTGGCGTCCGCGTCCGGCTGGACGCAGTTCCACTGTGATGTGAAACACACTGGATACTCAACATCAAACGCACCTGACACGAATCATACGGCATGGATCAGCGATGATATCGGCGCGCATGTCGCATCATCGGTAACGATTGCAGATGGACAGGTGTTTGTCTATTGCGGGGATTATCTTGTCAGTCTGGACGAATACACAGGAGCGGTTCTCTGGAACGTCTCTGTCAATAAGACCCCAGATGTCTGCGGATCGTGGGTCACTCCCGCGTATCACGATGGGCGCGTCTTTCTCTCCGCAAACGAGACCTGTTGCTTTGATGCGGCAGACGGGTCTCTGATCTGGACGTTTGAACCGCCGACCGGAAAGGACGCGGTCAATGGCGGATGCGCCATTTCCGGAGGCATGGTCTTCACAAGCGACTGGGACGGCAGCCACTACTACTGCCTGAGCGAATCAGACGGCACCGAGATCTGGAATTTCACGGTGGACGGGAATGCTCAATCGACTCCCGCGGTATCGGTTGCGGATGATCGAGTATTCTTTGGCAGTTACACAGGCATCGTGGAAGGGGGCAGAGGCGGAGTTGCATACTGCGTGAATATGACAACAGGAGAGGAGACCTGGAACGTTACCACTGATAATTCGATCTGCGGGTCCGTAACCATCGGAGACGGGGTGATATACTTCACAGAATACAACTTCTATGGCGATGGTGCACTCTATGCGCTGTACTCGGAAAACGGAACAGTCAAATGGAATAAAACCGTAGAGCGTTCGGATTCCACACCTGCACTGGCAGATGGAAGGCTATACATCTCAGGAGGTTACGGGGGTCCGGATAACAAGTTCACAGATCTTTTGACATACTGCTTTGATGCATCAACCGGCGACCTCATCTGGAATACCACGGTGGCAGATGAGATCGGCGACTGGAAATGCTCTCCTGCGTATGCTGATGGTATGGTCTTTGCAGGAAGACCAGAGCCAAACAGCATGGATTTCGAGGGCACGTATGCGCTCAATGCGAGCACGGGCGATGTTGTGTGGAGCTATCCCGAAGGCGGCGCATCGCCGGCTGTTGCTGACGGCATGGTCTTTACCGTGGGCGGCGGGAGGGTGTATGCGTTTGGTCCAACCACCATCTGGAACGGAGACGTAACGCTTGGTTCTGGCACGTTCAACGTCACAGCCGAGAGCGGTGTGGAATACACGATCAACCGAACATGCGCGCTTGCATCGATTGTTAGAGCATCAGAGAAAGGTGGATTCAACTACACGATCAACGATTCATGGTACGAGTCGTATGGCACGATCTACGTCGCTGAAATCGATGGCGTAAGCGACTGGATGTACTGGGTGAACTATCCCGACGATCCGTCGCCGATGATCGGAGCCAATGCGTACGAACTGAATGATGGCGACGCAGTGGTATGGTATCACGCAGACAGCATGGAATCGACTCCTGAGAACACTGATATGCTGATTCGGATCGGTGTATCCATCGCCAGTCCGGGCGACGTCAACTACGACGGCGAAGTCACCGCCGCAGACGCAGTCCTCACTCTCCAGATGGCGGTCGGAGCGGTTCCTCCAAACGAAGAGGCTGACGTGAGCGGCGATGGCGCGGTAACATCGCTCGACGCGCTGATGATCATGCAGGCGGTAGCAGGAGCGATTACCATCTGACAGGGGTCGATATGTCTCCAATCGCCAGATCGATCGCAACAGCCGCCGCGGTTCTGCTGATCGCAATATCGGTGCTTCTGCTGCCCGCGGCGGCAGAGTACCCGATGTTCCACCTGAATCCGGAGCGCACAGGAAACGTGAGCGGGGATGCGCCGATCACCGGCAATTTAATCTGGGATAGTAGTCTCGGAAGCGGTTATATCGGCGGCGGCGCAAGTGTCGTTGCAGGTCGCGTCTACGTATCTAACTGGCCTGGCAGTGGGACTGAGAATCTTGGCTTACATTGTCTTAACGAATCTGATGGGAGC
Organism: Methanosarcinales archaeon; assembly: GCA_030672345.1. Taxonomy (GTDB): domain Archaea; phylum Halobacteriota; class Methanosarcinia; order Methanosarcinales; family Methanogasteraceae; genus Methanogaster_D. Next base: position 9,252 of record DAOVGO010000051.1, read on the forward strand.
ATCGTATGGAGCAACGTGCTCGGCGGATACGGCGGTGTTTCGACACCGGCTATCGAATGTGGGCGGGTGTTTGCCGGCGCCACATATTTCAGTGGCGATCTATACTGCATCAATGCAAGCGATGGAACCATGATCTGGAACAGAACGATCGAACCAAATCCAGGATACCATGGTGTCGCATCTTCGCCGCTCATCCATAACAGCATGGTATATGTGGTCAGCTCTTCGGATGGAAGGCTACACGCATTCGATTTCGATGGAACCGAACAATGGAATTACTCGGCGTCGGGCAGTTCTGATAATTATATGTCGGCTGCAACAGACGGCAGCAAACTCTTTTTTGGCGGCGGAAACGCTATGAACTGTGTGGATATTGCAACGCAGACCGAAGAATGGACATTTGGTGTAGGTGATAAGGTGACGACAACACCTGCTGCCTGCGATGAAGTTGTGTACTTTGCAACCGGGAAGAATGAGAAGAAACTGTATGCTGTCGATATTGCGACAGGAACTCTCGTCTGGAGCAGGTCTCTTTATGGCTCGCTCTCCTCGCCCGCGATATCGGGTGGCAGGATATACATCGGTGACAAAGAGAAGAAGATCAACTGCATCAATGCAAGCGATGGAAGCGAGATCTGGAATCAGACACTTGGTGGACCGTGTTTATCATCGCCAGTCGTTGCAGGTGGCATGGTATACACCGCAGAAAATTATGGACCGGGCACGGTTTACGGTTTCGATGCAGAGACCGGCGATCTGATATGGACTTATGACACTGGCAACTTTAACATGGCACAGCCCGCAGTATCCGACGGAATTCTCTTCATCGGCTCGGACTCCGGATACCTGTATGCGTTCCGCGATCCACCACCACAGGAAGGCGACCTCAACCACGATTCAGAAGTCACAGCAGCGGATGCCGTCGTAGCGCTACAAATGGCGGTCGGGGCGGTTCCTGTTATCGATGAAGCTGATGTGAGCGGCGATGGTGTGGTGACTTCGCTCGACGCACTGATGATGCTGCAGGTGGCGGCAGGCAGTATCAACGCATGATCTCCTATATGTTTAAGTTAAAACAACCATCATGATTCAACCATGAACCCGAAGACCACAACAAAAATAGCAATCCTGATCGTGCTGGCGCTTGTACTCACCACAACGGTTGCATCCGCAGATTGGTCCCAGTTCCACTGCGATCCCGGGCGCACAGGAAACGCAAGCGACGGTCCGCTCACAAAAATGGTACTCTGGGAGACAAAACCGTCTGTCGGCTATATCGGAGGTGGTGCAAGCATCGTTGGTGGCAGTGTTTACGTCGCAACATGGCCCCCGATGGGAGCGAGCAGCAACCTTGGATTATTCTGCCTGGATAATTCAACCGGCGACATTCTCTGGAAGAATCCGATCGGTGGCACAGGCAGCGCATCCACACCTGCTGTAGCTGGGGATCGGGTGTTCGTGGGCTCGGTAACAGGTGATATCTACTGCGTGAACGCGACGGATGGCACCACAATATGGAATAGGACGATCGATGAGAACCCTGCCTACTGGGGTGTCGCATCCTCACCGCTCATCTACAACGATACGGTCTTTGTGAACAGTTTTTCGGATGCAAAGTTACACATATTCGATTTCAATGGAAAAGAGCTATGGAGTGTCGATACTCCGGGTAATATCAATCAATATGCCTCCCCTGCAGCATCTGTGGGCGTGGTCTTTTTCACTGGCGGAGATCCTGCTCTCTACTGCGTGAATATCAGCAACCAGTCGATTCTGTGGACATTCAACACCACCGATACGATAAAAACGACGCCTGCAATCGAGGATGGTGTGGTCTACTTCGCAACAAAGAACCGGATGTACGCGGTCAACATGACCGGGGACATGGTCTGGAGTCGTGATCTGAAGGCTACGATCTCTTCGCCAGCAATTGCGCATGGAAAAGTCTATATCGGCTCTGGAACCTCGGAAAAGAAGCTATACTGCTTTGACGCTGGCAACGGAAGTGATATCTGGAATGCATCGGTGAATGGCGCAATCCTATCATCGCCTGCCGTTGCAGATGGAACGGTCTACTTTGGAACGAACACCGGCGACGGTACGGTCTACGCACTGAACGCAACCGATGGTTCCGTACGATGGAGCTACGATACCGGCGACTACATCATGTCCTCGCCGTCGATCTCTGACGGGATGATGTTCATCGGCTCGGATACCGGGTATCTGTACGCATTCGGCACACCTGATAAGTTCTGGAAGGGCAATGCGGTGCTGCTAAGTGGCGAGACCCTGAATGTCACAGCAAACAACAGCGGCACAAACTACACGATCAACCACACCACAGCACTCGGCGCATTCATCAAAGCTTCCGGATACGGTGGGTTCAATTTCACGATCAATGATTCCTGTCTTGCGTTTGTGGATTCGATTGCAGAGGTTTCAAACAACGAAACAGAGGGAAAATACTGGCGTTATCATGTGAATTACCATCCGGACGATCCGGAGCCAACGATCGGTGCGGATAAGTTCGAGTTAAATGCAAGCGGCACTGTCAGGGATGTGGTCACATTCTA
>DAOVGO010000133.1 GCA_030672345.1 Methanosarcinales archaeon
ACCCGGACCGGTATGTGTGAGGTGCAACTGTGACCGGAGGTGGTTTGGGCAAGTGTGCCCCACAAGCCCCTCGTGTTCCCTTTGTGTCGCCTCATCCGTGATACGTGGTCTGCACTGGCTCCGGCTTCTTCTGCTGCTGGAAGTTGATGTTTGGCAGCGGCATTGCAGGCGGAAGCCCGAGCGTCGAAGAGATCGTAACCGCAAGAGGCGCAAGGTTGCTGACCATCGTGTTTGCGATCTGGTTCTGGACATCAGGCGGGGCTTTTCCGGCATCCCACTCGCTCTTGATCCGGGTTAGATTCTCTTCATCCGAATAATAGTCAGAATATCCCTCGAACCGGATGTGTCCCACATTCGGGCTCAGATAGTTGATTGAGAATGCGTATTCGACCCTCAAAACCGTCTTCTCGCCAAACGGAGTCTGTTTCACCTGAATTGCGATATTCTTTAGATTGATGTCATAGTTGATGTTGATGCTCTTCTGCTTCCTGACCTCTTCAGGAGTTGTGTACGTCCTGGATTCGACCTGTGTCACTCTGAAATTTACGATCATGCGTCACCTCCATTAACTGTCTTTGTATTTCTGTTCATCGCTACCATCCCGGTCCGGACGAGTTCCCTGATCCCGAACCGCTTCAGCATCCTTTCGATCGCCCCCACCTTACCCCTATCGCCCGTAACCTCGATGATCAGGGTTTCTGTGCCGACGTCGATGATCTTTGCACGGAATATATCCACGATCTGCATGATCTCGGATCTCGTGGTTGCATCGGCAGACACCTTGATCAAGACCAGTTCACGGTCAACCGATTCTGATGAGGGGATATCGCATACCGAGATCACATCGATCAGCTTGCCGAGCTGGCTCGTCACCTGTGCAAGCACCCGGTCATCGCCCCTGACAACGATCGTCATCCGTGATATCTCAGGGTCCTCTGTCATGCCGACCGCAAGACTCTCGATATTAAACCCGCGTCTGCTGAAGAGACCCGAGACGCGTGAAAGCACGCCGGGTTTGTTGTCCACGAGTACTGCAAGCGTATGCCTCATGCCGTCACCTCCGGTTCAAGGATCTCGTTGATCGCAGCACCAGCCGGAACCATCGGGAAGACGTTCTCGGTGGGATCGACCACGAAATCGATGATCACTGCCCGATCTGCTGCGAGTGCCTCTGATATCGCCGAAGGCACCTCAGACGGCTTCTCTGCACGAATCCCGATCGCGCCATACGCCTCTGCAAGTTTCACGAAGTCCACGCTCTGCGTCAGTTCGGTGTGCGAGTATCTCCGGTCAAAGAAGAGTTCCTGCCACTGCCGCACCATCCCGAGATAGCCGTTGTTGAGGATCGCCACCACGACGCAGATATCGTTCTTGACAACGGTCGCAAGCTCCTGCGAGGTCATCTGGAACGAGCCGTCGCCAGCGATATCGATGACCGTTCTGTCAGGGCATCCGACCTTTGCACCCATCGCGGCAGGGAATCCGTAGCCCATCGTGCCAAGCCCGCCGGACGTGATGAACGTGCGCGGCTGTTCGTACTGGAAGTACTGGGCTGCCCACATCTGGTTCTGCCCGACCTCGGTCACGATGATCGCATCAGGGCAGGCTCGGTGGATCTCCTGAATCACGTACTGTGGCTTGATCACCGTATCGCTCTGCTGATACTGCAGCGGATACTCCTTCTTCCACGCATCGATCTTCTCAAGCCATGCCCCTGACTTGCTCTGTTTCTCGCGCAGATACGAGAGCAGCAACCGCAGGACTTCTCTGGCATCTCCGATGACCGGCAGATCGACCCTCACGTTCTTCCCGATCTCTGCCGGGTCGATATCGATGTGGATGACCTTTGCCTGAGCCGCAAATGCATCGATCTTCCCTGTCACGCGGTCATCAAACCTCGCGCCGATCGCAATTAAGAGATCTGACTCCTGCACCGCATAATTGGCATATCTGGTGCCATGCATGCCAAGCATGCCAAGTGAGAGCGGATGAGACTGCGGGAAGGCTCCGATGCCAAGGAGCGTCGTTGTCACAGGAGCGTTGATGGTTTCTGCAAGTTTCAGCAGTTCTGATGATGTATTGGAGATGATGACGCCGCCGCCTGCATAGATGATCGGGCGCTCAGCCTGCATCATCATGGATGCGGCGCGTCTCACAGCATCCTTATCAATATTGATATCAGGATGGTAACCACGCAGATGCACGGTTTCAGGATATTTGAATTCAAGCTCATCGGTCGTGATGTCTTTCGGCAGATCGATCAGGACAGGACCTGGTCTCCCTGTGGACGCGATGAAGAACGCCTCTTTGACGATTCGCGGGAGGTCGTTCACGTCTTTTATGAGATAATTGTGTTTTGTGATCGGAAGTGTGATTCCGGTGATGTCAGCCTCCTGAAATGCATCGTTCCCGATCAGTGGTGTAGGAACCTGTCCTGTGATTGCGACGACTGGAATTGAGTCCATGTAAGCGTTTGCGATGCCTGTAACAAGGTTAGTGGCACCCGGACCCGATGTTGCGAGGCATACTCCGACCTTACCGGTTGCCCGTGCATATCCGTCCGCCGCATGTGCTGCGCCCTGCTCGTGCCGCACCAGAATGTGCCTGATGTCAGCATCGTACAGTTCGTCGTACAGCGGCAGCAATGCTCCTCCAGGGTATCCGAAGATCGTATCGACCCTTTCGTCACGCAGGCACTCGATCAATGCCTTTGCGCCAGAGATGGTTGCGTCTGTCACGGTTCTTTTCCTCCTTTTCAATTGAAATACTCTTCCTTTCACGAGATAAAGTATGTGGTCTGGCACCCAGGTGTCGGTCATGCTTGCTCCTGATCGGTTGGACCGCTTCCGGTCCATGGTTCGCCACTTCCTGATGCGCAACAACTGCCGGGCATGGGAAAGCCTTAAGTATACTCAGGTAATTCTTGCAATGCGCGAAAATGTCATTCCGCCACGATCCATGCATGGTTTATCACCAATTGGCTACACAACAACCTGCATGCATGTCAGGATGGATGCTTATGTCTTGGTCCCCACCCCCACCACCCCCACCACCTACGCAAGTGGATGCATCCGGATCACAGGATTCCGGAGACCCGTCATACCCCGGATACTACTTGAGATCGCTATGGTCAAGGCACAATATCAATCTACATCTATTTCTTTTCGCAATTATAGTCTCATTGTATGACGTGGTGAGCACTGCTCTGTGTATCGACTTCTGCGGCTATAACTACGAGGCAAATACACTTCTCAGATGGGTTATCCACGGTTTTGGTGTGGCAGGCTTCATCGGCGTGAAACTGTGCGTGACAGTGATTGCTCTGGCTGCTGTTTACTATATCATAGCAAATAACATTCATTTCGGGAGTACCAGCCCAAACGGGTTTTATGGCATCTATCTCGGCGTGATATTGAGCAATATCTATGCAGGCAGTTCAAATATCTCCGTAATAACCGGAAACACATCGTTTTATTTATTAAACCTGGATTGCATGCAGATGGTGGTGTTATTAGCCTGTGTGCCGTTGATCGGAGTTTTGCTGCTTGAGATCTACCGCAGATGCTAATTTCTTTGGAAGTTCTAGCATCTCACCTGTATATCAGGCATCTCCATGATCCAATTCACGACACTATCTAAATTGGCATATATAGACAATTATCCTTCGGATTCGGAGATGCTGGCACAGACCGGACTCTCCCGCAGCCAGTCGATGTTGGACTGATACAGTTCCCGCAGATCCCGCAACCCGAGCCGCAGCATCGCGAGCCTGCTGACGCCGAGCCCCCATGCAAGCACTGGACAATCAATTCCGAGCGGTGCGGTCACCTCTTTCCGAAATATGCCGGCGCCGCCGAGTTCAACCCATCCGAGACCCTCGACATAGACCTCTGGTTCAACAGACGGCTCTGTGTACGGGAAATACCCTGGTCTGAACCGCACATCCCTGAAACCGATATGGTGGTAGAACTCGACCAGATATCCAAGGAGGTTGGAGAACGAGACTCCCGGGTCCATCACCACGCCTTCGAGCTGCTCAAACTCAGGCGTATGCGTCGGATCGATCGCCTCGCGGCGGTAGACCCGGTCGATGCAGAACGCCTTCTTTGGAGGATCCGGGTGGTCTGTGAGGTGCTTGATCGTGATCGCTGTGGTATGAGTGCGCAGAACCTCCATTCTGGATATTTCCTTGCTCCATTTTCCGCCCCAGCCCGTGGAGCCCGTATCACCGCCAGTTTCGTGGACGTCCCTCACTTTTTCGTAATATTCGGGAAGTTCCGCTTCGGAATCGAGATAGAACGTATCCTGCATCTCCCGGGCAGGATGATCCTGCGGCTGGAAGAGCGCATCGAAGTTCCAGAAGGAACTCTGCACGATCTCCCCCTTAATCTCGGTAAATCCCATGTCAAGCAGTATCCTGCGCATCTGGTCGATCAAACGCTGATATGGATGGATCTTCGCACAGTACGCCCGTGGCGCGGGTGCATGGATATCGTAAGCGCGGATATTATCCCATTTGCGGCTTCGTATGATCTCAGACGTCAGTTGCACAATTTCCTCCGCGTCTGCCATCCGGGAAAGCTCGCCCGCAAGTTCTATGCCTTCTTCCGTTATTTCGATCGTCCTCAGTTTTTTCTCTGTTGCATTCACCAGTTTCCGCTTGATGAGATCATTCACTGCTTTTTTATGCGCGTCTTCCCGCAGAACATCCTCTTCAAGCAGTATCCGGAGCACTTCCTCATCTGCACCCATCCCTGGCACTGCATCACTGGCAGGCATGACCACGCCGTCCACGATCGCGGCCCATCCCTTGCGCCGCAACCAGCCGATGGATATCCCGACCATATCCGAGGGGAATTTACTTTTAAGATCTGAAACCGTGACGTTTTCGTTGCGGGATCGTATGTGTGAGAGTATCAGACGTTCAGGGAGTCCATCGCTCGCACATTCCCTCCCCTCTTCTGTTAGGGTGTGAATTTTTGTTACGGATTCCTTAACGCCCAGAAGCCCCTTCTCTTCCAGAAGAAAGGCGGATTGCATCAAAGCATCCGGATTCATGTTAGATTTCTCTGCAAGTTCCGCCGGGGTTGATCTTTTTAGTTCGTTCAGTGCCAGAAGTACGCGTTTTTCGTTTGGTGTGAATTGCATGTCGAGCCTTCCTGTGTGATCCGTATGCAGCATAAGTTGTATGCGGTATGTATTGGAGATGGATATTAAAAAGATCGCTTAAATCAGACCCAACGCCTCTGGCAGGTCTGAACCGGGCAGAAAGTTCGGGACCGCAGAAGAACGCGCAAAAGAGCCTACAGAGAAGAAAATGCAGGCATCCTGATCGACAACATGAAAAATCCTGCCCCCTGCCCCATGAGATTCGTTTGATTTTCTGTAAACCGCGATTCGGCTCATGTATACAAACATCACCCACATCAGGAGTTCCAACTGGGTTCTGCCAAGCCCGCGCCCTGTCTGCCGATTGATCAAAAAATCCGCCGTAACACAGCCACATCAAATTTAAAAATGGATAATCTTATAAATAATGGACTCACAGATAAACACATGAGCGCACTCGAAAAAACGTTTGGAAGGACGGCGCAGATGACCGTTCTTGAGAATCTGATGAAGAACAGGGGTACATTCACCTATCTCTCCGGGATCGCTGAGGAGACCGGGCTCTCTCATTCGAGTGTTTCGAGGGTGATTGAACCGCTGCTTGCAATTGAGATCATCAACGAAAAGAAGGTCGGAAAACAGATTCGCACGTTTACGCTGAATGAAGAGAACCCTGTAACCGAATTGGTGCTCAATTTTTATGATGAACTGACCAAATTACTCCCTGATTGATCTTTGTGCCTTATGCCCTATCGCATCTTTCGCGAGTTTGGTGTTTCGGGAGGCTAATACGAGGTACGCGGAAGGTCGGGTTGGTTGTGTAGGCTTGAAGGGACTTTGTGGGATGGGCAAGTTGACCGCCCCCATATATCCAAACACTTTTACCCAACCGGGACACACATACATTAAAACGGTGCAGGTGACACGGATGAAACTCGATGAGATTGATAAACAGATTCTTGCGATGCTGGAGCAGGATGAGGACGCCTCAAACGCAGCGATCGCAGAAAAGCTTGGTATCGCACCGGAAGCTGTGGAGGAGCGGCTCGACCGGCTTGCTGACACCAGGACCAAGATACTGGTCGTTGACGATGAACCCGACACCCTGATCCCGCTTACCCGTGCGCTTGAGGCGGACAACTACGCTGTGATCGGGGCGGCAGACGGCGCAGAAGCTCTCGAAAAGGTCACGGCAGAGACGCCTGACCTGATTCTCCTTGATCTGATGCTGCCGAAGGTGAATGGTTATGAGGTCTGCATGAAACTGAAGGAAGATCCGCTGACACGGCACATCCCGATCATCATGCTCAGCGCAAAGGGCGAGATCAAGGACAAGGTGCTCGGCATCGAGATCGGCGCAGAGGATTATGTGACCAAGCCGTTTGATCTGCTCGAACTGAAGACGCGGATACGGGCGCTGCTTCGCAGATCGGCTGTGTGAGTTGCTTCCGCATGACACGGCACCGCCACGGTGAGACATGACACGACAGTGCCCATTGGTTTAGCGATTCAGAAATGAAACTTGCAATCATCGCAGGAACCCCTGGTGCGGGCAAGACCTCGATACTCCTGCACACCATCGCATATCTCAGCCAAAATGGTGTCATGCCTGCTGTAATCAAGGTGGACTGCCTGTTTACCGATGACGATGCACGATTCGAGCGGCTCGGCGTGCCGGTGCGGGTCGCCCTGTCAAAGGATATGTGCCCTGACCATTTCGCGATTTACAATACCGAGGAGATGCTGTCATGGGCACGGGAGCAGAGCGCCGATATATTGCTGAACGAGACTGCGGGCTTGTGTCTGCGGTGCGCCCCTTATGTAGACCGGTGCCTTGCGGTCTGCGTGATCGATGTCACTGCCGGACCGAATACGCCGATCAAGGTCGGACCTCTGCTAACCACTGCCGACGTGGTCGTTGCGACAAAAGGTGATATCGTGTCTCAGGCAGAGCGAGAGGTGTTTCGGGAGCGTATCATGGAGGCAAATCCGAAATGCCGCATCATCGAGGCGAACGGTCTCACAGGGCAGGGCGCATCCGAACTTGGAAGCGCGATATTACATGCGCCAGAGATCAGCGATGGTGATGACGGAGGGAACCGCGAAAGTGGAATTGCTGCGATGCGACTGAGGCACAATGCGCCGCTTGCGGTCTGTACGCTGTGCACAGGTGAGGTGCGGGTCGCAAAAAGGCATCACACCGGAGTTCTGCGGCATATCGATGGTTTCACGGAATATAAGGGCGAATAGATGGTGTGGCTGGCGCGGTTTTGTAGCTCGTCTTCCGCACATCATCCTTGATCACGGGAAATCGCGGGAACCTTTCCAATATCACTGAATCATATCATCACTGCCTCATCCAACCCCGCGAAGTGCCGATCACCGGTCAGAACCAACAGATCATGAATCCTCGCAGTCGCAAGAATCAGCGAGTCCACCGCGCCCATCCCGTTCTCCAGCCGAATCCGGGCTCCTGAGAGTGCGATCTTTTCATCGATGTTCAGTACGTTTGTGTGCGTTTTGACCGTTTTGATGTATTCGTCTGCCGTCTCTTCGTCTCTGATCTGTTCGATTCTATATTTGATCTCATAAATATTTAATACCGATGTAAAAACCCCACTACTCTCTTTTATCGCAGATAGCGCATTTCTTCCCCTGTCAGATCCGGCAAGTATCTCAAGCCATGCGAAACTATCAACAAGAATGTCAGAAGCGTTCATTTCTAACCTCATCCTCATGCTCGCGTCGAATTCTCTCAATATCGAGTTCGGGAAGTGCGCCAAAGAGAGATTCCAGTGGTTTCACCGGAGTCAATTCCAGTTTATTCTCCGTCACTCTTAACTCGAATCTGCTCGTCCTGAATCTCTTCCGAACCCTCATCGGAAGAACGATTCTGCCACTTTTGTCCATTGTTAGTGTAGCTGCCATCTCGATCACCGATGGTAAATATGCGGTTACGGGTATTTATGCTTGGTGGCATCTTTGAAGATCGCACCATCCGGTCAACCCTTTCCACTTCATCCTCGCTCCACCTCCCAGTTCCCACCCCCAGTCTCCACTCCCGTACCTTATCCTCAATAACCAGAATCGCGGGAACCATCCAGAGCGCGGCAAAGAAGCAGAAGATGACGCCAAGCGAAAGCGTTCTCCCGAGCCTGTCGACAGCAAGAAGCGACGCAAGCGTGAGCGATGCGAAGCAGACAGCAGTCGTGGCTGTGGCTGAAAAAAGCGAATCCCCGACGCCTCTTGTCAGCAGCATCAACCCTCCAAAGCGTTTACAAACCCGGGAACCAGAAAGATACCCAAGCCATGCCACACATAATGGAGATGCTCGGAACAACGCGGGTCACGGTGAAGGATGGGCGGGTCGTCGATGTCGGCAAGCCCCGCATCAGGTGGTGCCCGCTCTTCGACAAGGTCCACGGCATCAAGGAGATCACCGAGGATGCGGTTCGCGCGAACATGCAATTCCGGATAGCGGAACTCGGGATGTTCACACCGGCGCGCAACCTCGATGTGGATGTCTTCGTGAACTTTGGCGCATCCGAGGTGATGATGACCGGGCTTCGCACCGGGCTTATCGAGACGACGGTTACAGCCTGTGATGGCGCTGGAACGGTCATAACAGACAATCCTGGACTCGTTCAGGGCATGGGTGCACAGATATCAGGGCTGATCGAGACCGAGCCGATCCCTGAGATCACCGAGGGGATCAGGAAGCGTGGAGGGGTTATCATTGATGAGGATGCGGCGAGCATCGATCCGGTTGCAGGCGTGCGGCGCGCAGCCCAACTTGGATACCGGCGGATTGCGGCAACTGTCATCGATCCGGGCGTGGCGCTTGAGATCAGGGGACTCGAGTCCGAGCTGGGCATAACAACGATCATCATCGCTGCGCACATCACAGCGCTCTCCAGATCAGAGATCGAGGATCTTCTGGGGCTGGTTGATATCATAACAGGCTGCGCATCAAAACACGTTCGTAGTCTCGTAAAGCCGCTTGCGCAGGTCGGAACTGCGATTCCGCTCTTTGCGCTGACGCAGGCTGGAAAAGAACTTCTGATCGAGCGGGCAAAGGAGATTGCGACGCCAGTCTTGATCAACACGATGCCGCTTCCTGTGCTGCCAGAGCAGAAGCAGCCAGTTTAGGCGAGAAACACAAACTTCCGCGAATCTACAGACGACCAATCAGAAAAAAAGTAAATACGCAGAGAATATCTCTGCGTTACAGGCTGGATGCGGTCAGAATCTTGATTGTTGTCGGGTGTTTGGTGATGTGTCCCAGTTCAGCACCGACAAGACATTTCACGTTCTTTTCGGCAGCGATGTCCAGTATTCGCTGGGTGATCATCCCGTCAAAGACCACGCTTTCGATGCTATCAGTACACGACTTCAGTGAAGAAGCCAGATCCCGCACAGCGACCTCGTTGATGACGTTGGTGTCGCTATCAAGCAGCCGCGCGTTACTCGTGTTCAGGAGTTCTTGTGCGTGTGGCTGCAACTCAGAATCAGATTCTGGTTTCTCGACCTTTTGTGGTTTTACAAGGACCTTCTTACGCGCGCCCATGTCGTGACGCTTTCTCTTCACCTCAGCCGATGGCATATAATTGACCATCGCCTGTTCGACCGGCTCTTTCTGGCGCAGCGCAGTTACGATCTCCTTCTGAACGAGATCCTCGACACCCTTGCCGTCGGGAGCGCGTGCGACAAAATCGATATCGGCTACCTGCAACAGTTCCTTGATGATCAGCTCGCCACCACGGTCTCCGTCTGTGAAAGCGGTGACCGTCTTCTCCTTGCACAGCGGAATGATCGACTCCGGGATGCTCGTCCCACCGACGGCGATCGCGTTTTTGATCCCATATCGCAGCAGAGTGAGGACGTCTGCCCGCCCCTCCACGATGATGATCGCATCGGAATCTACCACATGGGGACCCGCTGGAAGTTTATCCTTGCCCCATTCAGTGATCTCTTCAATTCTCACCGCTTTTTTGACTTCCTCGGTGATCTCCTGGCTCTCCAGGATTGTTTGATCGAACATGTCTGTCAGAACATACTTTGCCGTCTCGATAATCTGTTTTCTCTTCGAAGCACGCACATCAACCACTCTCTCAAGCTTTATGTGTGCGATGCACGGACCAACGCGATCGATCGTCTCGAGTGACGCTGCCAGAATAGCGGTTTCAACGCGATCAAGGCTCGATGGGATGGTGATCGTTCCTGCCGACTTGCCGGCTTTAGGAGCGATCGTCACATCGATCCTGCCGATTCTCCCGGTTTTCTGAAGATCGCGCAGATCGAGATCGTTACCCAGTAACCCTTCGGTCTGCCCGAAGATCGCTCCAACCACATCAGGGCGTTCAACGATCCCTTCTGCAGTTATTGTAGCTCTAATGACGTATTTCGTTGTATCAGAATCTTGCATATAAATCACCTCTATAAAAATAGCCGTATGACCGCAGTACTCGCATTGGTATGTTCACGCTTCGGATGCGGTATCGCCTTGTTATGGCATCCCACTTTCGTATTACGTGAACATATTTCATGAACGCGATCTGATGAGCAGCCCATCCTCCCCCGCTCTGCGAGCCCGATAGAACCCACAGAATTAATTTGCAAATCCGATTCCGGGGCATTCCGGGCTGTTGCAAGTATTAATCATTGACTATTTTTATTGGGTCTGATACTTCATGTACCAGTGGTATATCTATCTATAGATAACGCTATAATAAAGTTACGGTCTCCAATTTTATTTGATATGTTTAATACTTTCCATAGTGCTCTGTTGCAATCCTGCGAAGTACCGTCCAAGCCCCTGCACGTCTTTTATGTCCTTCTGCACCAGTTTTTTCAGGCGGGCGCGCAGGCTGGTATCGACCGCCACATCATAAGGCTGCAGATATAGGGCGATCCGCTGTGACAATTCGCTACCTCTGCGATCCCAGTCTGTCAGCACGATCACAGAATCCTGGTTGCATGCAAGCGTATCAGCAAAATTCAGCAGGGGCTGCCCGCCCAGAGTCATGATCTTGCCGCATATCCCGAGACTTTGCAGCGCCGATACATCATGCTTCCCCTCCACCACGATCACCGCGCCATCATCCGATTGCTCTCCGATATCGCGGAGTACACGCTCGATCATCTCGCATCTGATAGCCTCCTCCTTACTTCGTGCAGTCATGTCATTCTCTGAAAAATGGTCGCAGGGCTTGAATTGCATCCTCTCTGGTGATGCCGATCAGTTTAACAGATTTCTTTGTGCTTGTTGTGCCACTTAACCGGATCAACGACGGATTTATCCCAAATACTCCTGATAACTCATCTATCAATTGTTTGTTCGCCTTACCGTCTATGGCTTTTGCAGATAACCTTGCACGAATCCTGTTTCGCCATGCATCGTATCCACTCGGAACTTCCGTGCTCTTTGATCCGGGCGTGACATCGAAATCGATTATTGCGCCGTTGTCTGCGTCTTTTATGGTATTCTCGTACGACATGGTCTCTGATTATGTGGTATTATCTGGTATTATGTGGCTGTAGCCCGGACGCACTAACACTGCTGAGATCATCCACTGGATATTCCGTTGTCATCGCAGTTACCCTCGTGCCGGGCATGATCGCCGTGTCCCGCACCTGGGTTGGCTATACAGTCATCGATAGGCGTACCAGTAACTCCTGCAAGGACCTATGCGGTGCGGTTTTGTGCCCCTTCATTTGCTCCGATGATCACCAGTTCACATCAGCCCTCGAAGAAGGGACAAATGATCTCTGGAACATCATGGTATATATTGATTGCTGCGAAAGGAGGACGTGATGCCAGCATACATAGCGGATTCGTCGGTCTTCATCCTTGGAATGCCACTGCCGCCACCACCTCAAAATCGAACCGTCACCACACCCGATGTTCTTCCGGAGCTAAAGGACATGCAATCGAAAATGAGGTTTGAGGCAGCAGTGGACCAGGGGATGCAGATCGAGGCGCCGCTGCCGCACCTTGTTTCAGAGGTCTGTGATCATGCGAGAGCCACGGGCGACATTGCCAGGCTCTCAGAGACCGACATCGGTCTCCTGGCAAAAACCCTCGAATACGACGGCATCCTCTACACCGATGATTATGCGATCCAGAACGTAGCAGAGAGTCTCGGAATCAAAACAGAACCGATTGCGCAGGAACAGATCAGAGAGACATTCGAATGGGGTATGCGGTGCACGGGCTGCGGCAGGCGGTTTGAGAGCGGCGATCAGACATGCCCGGTCTGCGGGAGCCGCCTTGTTGGGTACAGAAAAAACAGAAAGAGGCTTTGAGATGACAGCAATCATTGGCATTGATATCGGAGGCGCAAATACAAAGATCGCGTCAGTCGATGGAAAGATCACTGAGACACATTATATTCCATTGTGGAAGGATACTGCGCTCCCTCGGCTGCTATCCGATATTGCAGAGCGGATAAAGCCAGAGAGGGTTGGAGTCGTGATGACTGGCGAACTTGCGGACTGTTTCGAGAGCAAGATTCAGGGCATACGGTTCATCTGTGATGCGGCGGATGGCGCATTCTCAGAGAGCGGGAGCGAGATATTCTATCTCAACAACCGGTGTGAATTCGTGGACCGTTACGATGCGAGCCTTGCCGCGGCAAACTGGGCGGCGTCGGCAGGTCTTCTTGCACAGGACTACGACTGCATCTTAGTGGATGTCGGCAGCACGACAACAGACATCATTCCGATCGCAGGAGGCGTCGCACGCGCCGGCGGAACCGACTTTAAGCGGTTGCAGCGCGATGAACTCATCTACTCGGGCGTTCTCCGGACAAATGTCGCAACGCTTCTGGATCGGATCGTTCTGGACGGCGCCCGGTGCCGGGTATCGTCAGAGCTCTTTGCGATAACGGGAGACGTGTATCGCGTGCTTGGAATGATCGAAGAATCGGATTACACCTGCGAAACCCCGGATCACGCTGGAACAACGGTCGGGGAATCGATCCGCAGGCTCGCACGGGTCGTCTGTGCGGATACCGACGAGATCAGCGAATATGCGGTGTACGAGATTGCAGAGCAGGTGCGAGAGGCACAGGTTCGGGAGCTTGGGAGAGCGATCGATGCCGTTTTGAAGCGGCATGGACTGGATCATGTCATCGGCACCGGGATCGGCGAGTTTCTGATCGAGGGTGCGGTGGATGAGATCGGTAGCGTTCCGTGCTCCTTTGTTTCTGACATGTACGGAACGGATGTATCAAAGGTTTTCCCCGCGTATGCTGTTGCGAAACTGGTCGAACTCCGGATTGCTTAGCAAAATCGGCAGAAGGATTGATCGTGGGTCGTGGTTTCTGGGGTGGTGCTCGAACATCAACAACGTCTCCTCCCTGCAAAATGCCTTTTGCCGCCGTGCACCGCTGGAGTGACCTCTCTGCCTCCAATTTCCACATATACCAAACCACCCTCGTTTCTGCACAACCCAAGCGATCGTCTGATGCGCTTCACCCATCCCGCAGCCCTACCGCACCTTATGCCGTCTGGATAGTTCGGCTTTGGTGACGACCATTGAACTATGGGATGCCTGGCTCTCTCTAAAGCATCTCACAGACTCGATCAAAGTTATAGCCGCACGCTTCCCAGATATTTTCGCGTGATTGTGCGAACGTCGTCTACTATCGGATCAATCCATCTCATCCTCTTCATCCCGTCTTCACCGCAAAATGCCTTTTGCCACCGTGCACCACCGAAGCGACTTCTCCCCGCTCCACGAGTTCCCGCAGATACTTTGCAGCCTCGTTCCGGTGCACCTGAAGCGCATCCGATATCTCATCCATCGTGAGGGGTCTTCGCTGCAGGAGTGGCAGGATATCCGCACGAACTCCAATTCTAACGTCAGCGATGATTTCGGCGTTTTCTCCAAACCGCTCGCGTATCCTCATCATCTCGTCCCTGCCTGCCGCCTCGACATCCTCAGCGGAGGGTCTCACCACTGTATTCAACTGGACCCGGTCAGGATCGATCCGTGAGACCGCATCCAGAAGTGCCTTTATTTCATAAATTCCATCATTCATCCCCTTGACGATCATGATCTCGAGCCAGAACTTCCCATTAAACTCTTTTCTAAACATCTCAATCCCCTGAATAACCCTTTTTATCTCAAGACTTTCGTGCGGCTGATTCACAGCACGGAACGCTGGTTCGGTTGCTGCATCCAGCGATGGCAGCACGAGATCGGCATTCAGGAGATCACTGCGCACATCTTCCCGAAACAAAAGCGAGCCATTGGTTATCACCGCAACCGGGATATCAGTCATCGCTTTGATCGCATCGATCATCTCACCTATTCTTGAATGCAGCGTCGGCTCCCCTGAGCCGGCAAAAGTGATGTAATCGATATCTCCCTCGATCTCGTCTAAAAACCCCCTCAGTTCAGAGAGAACCAGGTCCTTTGGTACGTACTCCTTTCTCTGCACGGTTCTGTTCGTAGTTCTCCCGAGCTGGCAGTAGACACAGTCGAAGGTGCACGTCTTGTACGGCGTGATATCGAGACCAAGCGACCTCCCGAGCCTTCTGGATGGCACAGGACCGAATACGTAACCCGCGTTACCGCTGTCACTCAAAGGCAAACACCCTCCCGACGCCGTTTCTCTGGTACGCGTCCGGGAAGCGTGATGCGATCTCCCGGAGGTGCTGGGTGCAGTGGCACGGAGAGAGGAATCTCACGCCTTTCAGCACCGGATAATCACAAAATCCGTGAAATCCACCCATGACCCCCCAGATCTCGCCAAATCCGGATGCCCTGTCCATGATCGCTTCAATTCTTGGGTGTGCGCATCCTGTGACAATGAGAATCCCGTTTTTCGTCTCCAGCATCAGGGATTGTTCCTTTATGGTACTCCCCAGTTCTCCTGTGGTATACACCCGATCGCAGATTTTTTCCGGGGCATGCACCTCCAGAACCAGGTTTTTGATCCTGTTCTTGAACGGTTCCGAAAACGATGTTAGCAGGTATACTTTGGCATCACGGTTCAGTTCGAGCAGATCCGGAATGCCGCCTGTATGATCCCAGTGTTCGTGCGACAGGACGATCACCCCGGGGTCTTCGGGATCGATTCCAAGTCTTTCCATGTTGCGGAGCAGAACCGATCCGTCTCCACCAGTATCAAAGAGTATCCGCTCGCCGGATACCTCTATCAGGCAGGAGAAACCCCACCCGCTCGTAAGTCCAGTGGCAGATGCCTCCGGATATACCTCGTTATCATAGACCGTCGTGATCTTCATTTACACACCTCCATATATCTTTTATCGTATCAGAGACCGCCCCGTCTGAGAATTCGACGACAGGAACTCCTGCAACCATCGCCTCGGTCACAACAGACTCCGACTCAGCATAAACTCGGCGTTTAACACCGATGCGCCAGCCGCACCTCGAACCGTGTTGTGCCCCATCGCGATGTACCTGATCCCTTCCCTGATCCGCCCGACAGAAACGCTCATGCCGTTTCCAGCGTCCCGGTCCAGTCTCGGCTGCGGACGGTCAGGGTCGTCGTGAACGATGATCACACGCTCAGGTTCTGTTGGAAGGTCCAGCCCCGGATCAAAACTTAAGAATGCATCCCTGACTTCCTCAGGAGACGGATCGTCAGCCATCCTGATCCAGACCGCCTCGGTGTGCCCGTCAAGAACCGGCACCCGGTGGCAGCTTGCGCTCACATCGAATTTCGCATTCACAATAGAGTTGCCATCGAATGTGCCGAGCAGTTTCTGCGCCTCGTTCTCGACCTTGTCCTCCTCTCCGCCGATGTGCGGGATGACATTGTCAAGGATCGCCATCGATGAGATGCCGTCGTATCCGGCGCCAGAGACTGCCTGCATCGTCGCGACCTTGACATCCTCGATTCCAAATTGCATCATCGGCTTCAGGGTGACGGCAAGCATGATCACCGAACAGTTCGGGTTGGTCACGATCGCACCATCCCACTTCCTGGAATCCCTCTGGACATCGATCAAGCCGAGATGATCCGGGTTCACTTCAGGGATGATCAGCGGCACATCAGGCTCCTGCCTGAATGCGGATGCGTTGCTTGCAACCATGAAACCGGCGCGGGCAAACGCTGGCTCAACATTGCGCGCAACGTCAGCAGGAAGCGCAGAAAATATGATATCAGCGTCAACCTCTTCCGGTTTCATGGAGACCACGACCTGCTCCCCGATCTCGCCCGGGAGCCCTGATGCAAGCCTCCAGTTTGCAGCGCGTGCGTACGGTTTGCCCGCGCTCTTCTCTGATGCTGCAAGTGAGCTTAATTCAAACCACGGGTGACCTGCAAGCGCCTCGATGAATCGCTGCCCGACAGCGCCGGTCGCCCCAAGGATCCCGACCTTCAGCGTTTCCATAAATCCGCCCCTGTAAATGACGTATCAACAAAAAATAAAGGATGGAAGACCTTTTAGTCTTCCATTACGATCGCTTCGCTTGGACAGACTTCCACACATGTACCGCACTCGGTACATTCATCCGTATCGATCACAGCGATGTCGTCGTCGCTCATAGAGATTGCTTCTGCCGGGCATTCGTCCACGCAGGTTCCGCAACCGGTACATTCTTCTTCTATTACTCTTACTACCATTTTTCTATCTCCTATATGGAATTATGCCATACATTTCGCACCAATGCAAAATGTATGCGCCAAAGTGTCATTAAACACGTGCAATAAATAGTTTTCGTTTGGACGTCCGAATAAAATCGCGTTCAACCGCCCTGACCATCATTGTCTGCCATCGCATCACGCCCTACTCATCCCCCCTGAATCAGCCTTCCCTCGCCCCGATCATGCCCACATTGATCGCTATCCCGCTCTTCTCCACGTAATCCCTGATCCGTTTCAGAGCATGCCCGACCATTCCGCCGTTTGTGATGATGAGGCACCGTTTCCCGGAGAGTGCCAGCAGGATGGACTTATCAATCACGCCTGATGCGACATCCAGATAGATGCCGTCTCTCTCCGCGATCTTCTTGCTCTTCTTACCCATCGCACCCACAGCGTCGATCTCGTAGTCGGTCATGATCTTCTGGAACTCCCCGGGCTCATATCCGCCCATGTCGTATATCATGATGCATCCCGCCCTGATCCCCTTGCGCCTCATCTCCACGATCGCCTGCCCGTCAGCGTGGATGTGCAGCACTGTTGCGTTGACCGCTTCATAAGGGCAGTTGTGGGCGTAATCCCCATACATCACTCCGAGGTTCAGGGCGTCGCCTTTCCGGGTTTCAGGAGGAACGCGCACCCAGATAAGATCCGGGGGCTTTAGCGCATCCACAAGCTCAGGAACGTTTATAGGAGCCCTGTCGCCAGCCGCAAGACCTCTTCGTTCGATCTCGTGATAGATCTCAAGAGTGGTGGGCTGCCTCAGACCCGCCTTCCTCAGGAGTTCAGGGTCACTGAAGACCTGATCAGGAGTGCCTTCGCCGATAACCCTGCTATCTGACATGAGATAAACGTAATCCGACCATCCGTAGGCAAGGTCCACGTCATGGGTGGAGATGATGATCGTTTTGTTGAAGTGGTTGAGTTCGCCCAGCATGTCCATGATCTCGTCCGCACCGACCGGGTCAAGGTTGGAGAGGGGCTCGTCAAGGATAATCACCTCTGGCTCCATCGCGATCACGCCTGCGATAGCCACTCGCTTCTTCTCTCCGCCGCTTAAGTGGTGCGGGGGCTTGTCCCTGAGATGGGCGAGCCCCACGTACTCAAGCGCGTGATTCACAGAGCGCTCAACCTCTTCTGATGAGAATCCGAGGTTTGTGGGTCCGAATGCCACGTCCTGCTGCACGGTCGGGGCAAAGATCTGATCATCCGGATTCTGAAAGACGATCCCTATCTTCCTCCGGAGCTCCCGAAGAGACCTCGAATCATACTCAAGTGGTCTGCCATGGAAGATGATCTCGCCGTTATTGGGCTTCAGGGTCCCGTTTAAGAGCAGAAAGAGCGTTGACTTCCCTGATCCGTTCTTGCCCACAAAAGCTGTCTTTTTTCCCGCTTCAACATCGATCTCGACCCCCTTGACCGCCACAGTCCCGTCCGGATATCTGTATCCAAGGTCGCATGTCGCAAGAATCGCCATGGTTCTCATCTCACAAAGAGTGCTATAGTAATGATTGCATACACAGACGTAAGAACTGCCTCGGACACTCTTATCGGTCTCTTTGTATCAAGAAGGGTCAGCTTTCCATCGTAGCATCTCGAGTTCATGGCGATGTAAAGTTTCTCTCCCTGTTCATAAGATCGTATGAATAACGTGCTTGCAAGCATGGCTATGGAATAGAGGGATCTTCTAAGACCGGTATATCCAAGCCGGACGGTCTGCGCGTATTTTATGCAGATAGCCACATCTAAGAAGAGAAAGATGTAGCGGTAGATCAGCATGGATAGTTCAATCACAGAATCTGGAATCCTGGACCTTTTAAGAACGGAGAAGAGCTCAATCATCGGAGTTGAGAGTGCAAGAAAGAACATGCAGCTCATGCCGCCGAGTGTCCGCGATATCACAAGGACTGCCATCTCGAGCCCTCCCGCATTAGCGGTCAGACGGTACCCGAACACCTCAAACGAGAAGACCTCACTGCCTGATCCGAAGAAAAAGAGTATGACGATCGATCCTGCAATGGCAAATCCCAGAGGTGCGAGCAGTAGCGCTAAATAAAATTTGGGTGGGGTTTTACCAAAAAAAACCGTTGCAAAACCCATAGAAAGAGCTATGAAGAGGGGTGTTACCGGGGAAACGGATGACACCCCGATAATTAGCCCGAATGCAACTACACTCAGCTTGAGCCAGATATTCCGGTACCGAAGAGGGCTTATCAGCGCATAATCGTCCAGCAGGTTTCTCATGCTTAAGGTTAGCTGGACTGGTCCCTGCTCCGGTAGTATCCGAAGAAGTACCCGATGATCAGTGCTCCAAGCGCTATCTGAAGCCCGAAGAGGAGGCTTTCGATCTCTCCACTCGGAGGCTCCCATAACGGGTCTCTGATCGGCTCGTAAGTGCCGCCTGTCAGTTCTTCGATCACGCCCTCAGCCTCGCCATCGGCTCCACCGAATTCCGCATCGGTGTTTGAGGCGACATAGAGGAAGAGCCCGGTGAAGACCAGGATGATGGCAACTACGATGATTTCTAATTTCATGCTGCCGTCCCCCTGATTTTGCTGAGCCTCGCGTTACTGAGCACACCACATCCTGCAAGCACGTCGCCCTTGACCTGTATGATGTACTTGAAGATGAGTGCGGTAATCGCTCCTTCGATTATTGCAAGAGGGATCTGGGTGAGTGCAAAGATCGTTGCAAACGCCTTGAACGATGTAACGATGCCCCCCGGATCCGCGGGGAATGCAAGCGCAAGCTCAAGGGATGTTACCACATAAGTCGCCCAGTCGCCCAGTGTGGCTGCCAGAAATACGATGGCATAGAAATTGAGGTTCATTCTCATGCCGACCTTGTAGATCACATAAGCGACTACCGGTCCTACAATCCCCATGGAGAAGACGTTCGCGCCAAGTGTTGTCAGACCGCCGTGCGCAAGAAAGAGTGCCTGATACAGAAGGACGATCGTTCCGAGAACTGCGGTTATCGCCGGTCCGAAGAGGATGGCGGCAAGCCCTGTCCCTGTTGGATGGGAACAGCTTCCGGTGACTGAAGGCAGTTTGAGCGCAGAAAGCACGAAGATGAATGCTCCGGCTACGGCGAGCAGGGGCAGTATCCCCCGATTCTCTTTGATGAGTCTGTCCAATCTATAGATACCATACGCTACCACTGGTATCGATAATGCAAACCATATCTGCCACCACGGACCTGGCAGAAAGCCTTCCATCACATGCATGGCAGACCACCGCTGTCCGGTGTACAGATGTTCTCTATGTAGTTCTCTGTATTCATTTCATATACCTCAACAATTTTGTTTTAACGCAGGTTGCGTTTATCTTGACTCGGGTGCAACAGGTTTTTGTGTGCATGATTTAGCATCCTGGTATGGAGAAGAATCGAGTGAAACACGTCTTGTTTTGAACAGAAAGAGTGCCACGGTTGCAAACATAGGAGGATTTGACCGGACAACGAGAAAAGACCGTGTTTCACTCGGGGTACCCCACCTGGAAACCCCGCGGGGCTGCTTTGGTTTACGCGATCGCGCAAATCGTTCCATCCCGCACACCACATCAGAGCGGGTTTCGAGTTCGGATGTTGGTTCGATCATCTCTCTTCAGCATCAGTATTGATTGTCTTAACTTAAATGTTTCTGTTCTGTTGGCTCTGGGACAACATTCATCAAAGCTCCCTTTACGAGGCAAATGAGAAAAATTGGCGGGTCAATACCAATACCCCGCGTCTTCAAAAAAATTCATAAACCATCGGCGATAGATGAGATACCATGCTTGAAAACATCAGGAGCCTGTTTGACCAGTATTCTTTCGGCATTTCACCAAACGACGTGATCGTTTTCTTCCTGATCGTCTTTCTCACTCTTGTCTTGCGAAAACTCAGCCTGTACATCTTCGAAAAGAAACTGGCTGAGCTTGCCAAAAAGACGAAGACCGAGATTGATGACCTGCTCGTAGCTGCATTCAAATCGCCTCTCGGTTACCTTATCCTGGTCTGTGGAATCTACGCTGCCATCGCTTCGCTGCATCTGCCGGATCAGATGGGGATCTTTGATATCGCATGGATCCTTCATTTCTTCTTCACGCTCGCATTCACTTTCGTAGTCCTCCTGCTCCTGCTCAACCTGATCAATGTCGTTGCCTATCATCTGTACAAGGTGACGCGGAAGACAGAGACGAAACTTGATGAGCAACTGGCGCCGCTGCTCATAAAGAGCCTCAAGGTCGTTGTGGTGACGATCACGATCCTTGCCATGATGGATAACCTTGAATACAACATCACATCGCTTCTGGCTGGTCTTGGCGTCGGCGGGCTTGCGCTCGCGCTGGCAGCGCAGGAGACCGTGAGCAACATCTTCGGATCGATCACGGTCTTTTCCGACCGATCTTTTCATATCGGCGACTGGATCAGGGTCGGGGATGTGGAAGGGACTGTGGAGGATGTAGGACTCCGGTCCACACGGGTACGCAGGTTCGATCAGGCACTCGTGACGGTTCCAAACAGCAGGTTCATCAAATCCGAGATCGTGAACTTCACAAGGATGGAGAAACGGCGGATAAAGTTCTATCTCGGCGTCTCATACAAAACGAGCAGGAAACAGATGGAAGAGGTGGTTGAGGGGATCAAACAGATCATAAAAGAAGATTCCGATTTCGATCACAACTTCTACATGGTCCATTTCACAGATTTCGGCGCGTACTCGCTCGATATCTTCATCTACTGCTTCACAAAGACGACGGTGTGGGACGAGTTCCTTGCGGTTCGCGAGGAGTTCAACCTCAAGATCATGCGCCTCCTTGAAGAGATGGGTGTTGAGATTGCGTATCCCACGCAGACGATCTACATGGAGGGTGCGAAGCCAGATTTAAGCGGGCATGACATGGATGACACCGGGATGTGACACCCTTGGGCACTCGGAAGGGGTTGATTGCGAGCCATC
>DAOVGO010000181.1 GCA_030672345.1 Methanosarcinales archaeon
GAATCCCGGAGGTACCGACATGCTCATAAAAGACCTGAAGAACTGCAAGGAACTAATTGCAGGCGATAATACGATTCTGAGGGAGTTGTTAAGCCCGATGAATGAAGATATCGCTTCAAGATACAGTCTTGCTCACGCAACGGTGAAACCCGGTGAGATCACTCATGCACACAGGTTGAAGAGTTCGGAAGCCTACTATATACTGCAGGGAACAGGGGAGATGTACATAGACGACGAAAAAGAGAAAGTGCTTTCCGGACAGGTAATTTACATCCCTCCAAACTCAGTTCAGAGGATAAAAAACATTGGAACCTGCGATCTTGTTCTTCTCTGCATCGTGGACCCTGCATGGAGAGCAGAAGATGAAGAGATCGAAGGGCTGGTATAATGAACGAATCCGCAACCACAGGATCACCCGCTTCCACCGACGATTGCGCTGCTCACAAGAATATGCGGCGAACCATCGCTTACAGGCACGGTCTGCCCGTTCTTCCCGCACCATCCTGAATTGAACTCGAGATCGTTGCCGACCGCGGTTATATTCTTCAGAATCTCGAGCGTCTGCCCCGAAAGCGACACATCTCGCAGCATCTCGCATATCTCGCCATCTCGCACCACAAAACCAAGTTCCGCATTGAACTGGAAGATGCCCTCGCCGGTATTGACCTGCCCGCCGCGTGATCCCTTGAGATAAACCCCGTTTTTCAGTTCTTTTAGTATTTCCTCAAATTTCATATCGCCGTTTGCGATGAATGTGTTGCTCATGCGCGGTATCGGGATGGCGCATCCTTGTGCACGTGCATTTCCTCCGCCTCCACCGTTTCCATCTTCCATTCCACTTTCACCGAGTTTGCCGGCGGTTTCTCTTGAATGCAGGTACGAGCAGAGCACGCCGCGGTCGATCAGCGTTGTCTGCTTCGCTGGCACGCCCTCGGCGTCGAACGGATACCGCCCGTACCCATCCAGCGTCGGATCATCGTACACGGTGACGCCGGGCGATGCGATTGCGCAGCCGATCTTTCCGGCAAGAATAGAGGAGTTCTCAAGCACCAGATCCGCCTCGGCTGCATGCCCCACAGCCTCGTGGATGAATACGCCTGCAAGCTCGGGATCGAGCACGCATGACATTGCGCCGCCCTCTGGCTGGCGTGCATATAGCAGTTTGGTCGCAGTCGTGCCAGCCTCCTCTGCAAGAGCGAGAGCGTCGTGTTTTTTGAATAACTCGTATCCACAGACTCCGAACCGGCTTTTTCTTCCTGATTGGTATGTTGTTCCATCGGACGCCACCGCAGTGACGACAAACCCCGTTCGGAAGGTATCATGCTCAAGATCAAGCCCTTCCGAACTCTGATACCTGATTTTGGCGTATGACTCTGAATATATGACGGTTGTACTTGTAACGCCATCAACACGGGCATGTTGATCGATATCTCTGATCAACTCGATCTTTTCCTCGATCGGAATATCTCCCGGGTTCTCTTTCACAGACGCCCGTATCGACGCCGCTTTATCCCGGATTGGAGCAAGCGTCACCTTCTCTCGTGGAACCATCCTGTCGATGCTTGCGGAAAGCTCCTCTGCCGATGTCAGCGCGCAATTAAGGTCTGTTAAGTCATCGGTCGTGACAAAACCCCACGAGCCGCCTGTCAGCGCCCGGATCCCCGCGCTGCTCATGAGGTTGCTGGCGATCTCCTCGATCTTTCCGTTATCAAGCACGATGGTGGTGGAATATCCGGAGATGATTCGGATGTCGTGAAAATCACAGTGCATAACCGTCCCTGATCTCCGGGTGCGCATAAATCTTTGGGGCACACAAAAACCCATCCGGAAATTGCCAGCATCCGGGCGAAGATATATTTGCGAAGTCTGTTGGGCGGCAGGGAGCTCTTGCGCCAGCGCAACCCCTATGCCCAGAAGCCATTACCTTTTTATGTTCGCAGCGATGTTATGATTAACACCCGAACCACCATGCCGGGGTAGGGTAGACTGGTCATCCTATGGGACTGTGGATCCCACGACCCGGGTTCGAATCCCGGCTCCGGCCTCCTCACCTATCCACCTGATCCGACCATCAGCCATGACCGAAAACAAAAATCCTACGATCGCGACCGTTTGCTCGCACACAAGCCTCCAGATATTCGATGGCGCGCGTAAAGAGGGGTTTAAAACGCTCGGCATTTGTCTTGGAAAACCTCCTCGATTCTATGATGCATTCCCAAGGGCAAAACCTGATGAATTCTTTTCTGTCAGCTCGTATCAGGAGATCATTGAAAAAACTCATGAACTGATCGAAAAAGACGTGATCATCATCCCGCATGGATCATTTGTCGAGTATCTTGGAGCATCAGACTTTGCACGCCTCGAAGTCCCGAGTTTCGGGAACAAATTGGTGCTCGAATGGGAATCCAACCGTGCAAAGGAGCGTGAGTGGCTCACAAGCGCCGGCGTTCCTGTGCCGGCTGAGTATTCGTCGCCCGATGACGCCCGGGGTCCCGTGATCGTAAAGTACCATGGCGCGAAGGGCGGGCGCGGGTTTTTCGTAGCAAAGAACCAGCAGGAAATCGAGGATAAGCTTGATACCAGTGAGGAATATGTTATTCAGGAATTTGTGCTTGGGACACGATATTATCTGCATTTCTTCTATTCTCCGCTAAGAAAAGTTGGCTATCGTGTCGGGGATGGCACGCTCGAACTGCTCGGAATCGACAGGCGGATCGAGTCCAACATCGACGAACTCTACAAGATCGGGGCGGCATCAGGCATCGATCCGAGTTTTGTGGTCACAGGGAATCTGCCGATGGTTCTGCGGGAGTCGTTGCTGCCGAAGGTGTTTGAGCTGGGCGAGAGAGTGGTGGAGAGGTCAATCGAACTCTTTGGCGGGATGATCGGTCCGTTCTGCCTCGAAACGATCTGCACCGACACGCTTGAGTTCAAGGTCTTCGAGATCTCAGCGCGGATCGTTGCGGGCACGAATCTGTTCGTATCCGGCTCTCCGTATTCGGATCTGATCGAGCCTGATCTCTCCACAGGCAAGCGGATCGCGCAGGAGATCAGGCTTGCGATCGAGATGGATCGGCTCGGGGACGTGGTGTCGTAGTTTTAGTGTTTTTCTCAAGATGCGTAACGATCATCAGGTGAGGTGGAACCTGCTGGCATAGAGCCTTTATCCAGAAGTGAGATCGAGAGTATGTGGTGGAAGAATGGACAGGAATTGCCGGAGACGGTCACAACTCCCTGATCGCAGGGATGTCCACATATCTCTCGACAATCTCTGCGAACTCTCTGATCCCTTCTTCTCTTGCTGCAGCACCAAACGAGATCCCCTCGGGCGAGATCCCCTTTTTGCCGTAGATATACCCAAAGATCGCCCGTCTTATATTCTCATTCTCGAACAAGCCGTGCAGGTACGTGCCAAAGATGAGACCTGAACCATCGATGCATCCGTCATCCTCAAAAACGGGGCTCGGCGATGCAGTATTGCCGGTATGGATCTCGTAACCGGAGACCGTCTCACCGCTGATCTTCCCGAGAATCGGTCCGTGGGCTGTCACTCGCTTTGTGACCTGACGTGTCTGCTTCTCGTATCGCTCAAACGTCGTTGTCACATCAAGGAGCCCCATGCCGGGAATCTCGGTCACGCGGTCCTCAAACCCGCAATCAACAATCGTCCTGCCGAGCATCTGGTATCCGCCGCATATCCCGATGACCGGAACTGCCCCCGTGCCAGTGCCAGCCACATCGATGATCCGCTCGTCCATTCCGTGCGCCCTCATCTCCAGAAGGTCAGCAGTCGTGTTCTTCGTTCCCGGAATGATGATCAGGTCGGGATCCCCGAGCTCTGAATCGAGTGGGAGATATCTGACGTTTGCGAATGCTTCGAGAGGTTCAAAATCCGTAAAATTCGAGATGTGGGACAGGCGTATGACCACGATCTCGATCGGATGATGGCGTGCCCGCTTGTCCGAAATGGAGACCGAATCCTCGGATGGGATCGCAATATCGGCATAAGGCAGGACTCCGAAGACCGGTAGTCCGGTAATCTCCTCGAGCTCTGAAATCCCCGGCTTCAGAATGTCGTAATCGCCGCGAAACTTGTTGATAACAAATCCCCTGACAAGATCTCTGATATCATCGGGAAGCAGTGCAAGCGTCCCGTACAGGCTTGCGAATACGCCGCCCCGCTCGATGTCTCCGACCATGATGATTGGCGGTCTCGCGGATCTGGCGGTTCCGATGTTCACGATATCCCGGTCGTACAGGTTGATCTCGGCTGCGCCTCCCGCACCCTCTATTATAATGAGATCGTACGTCTCTTCGAGCCGTGCGAGTGCATCGTCTACGACGCCTGAGATCTCGTCGATCGATTCGTAATAATCGCCCGCTCTCCGGTCATACGCGGGTTTGCCAAGGATGATCACCTGTGAGAGACGGTCGCCCTTCGGTTTCAGCAGAACCGGGTTCATGTCCACTGTCGGCTCGATTCCAGCCGCCCACGCCTGTATCGCCTGCGCAATCCCGATTTCACCGCCGTCCTCTGTGATCCACGAGTTCAGACTCATGTTCTGAGCCTTGAACGGCGCAACCGCCATGTTTTTTGAGAAGATGTGGCACAGGGCGGCAACGAACACGCTTTTTCCCACATGGGATGCGGTTCCAAGGATCATCAGATGTTTTGCCATTTGATTAAGATTGTGCGAGAGATGATTTATTGGTTTGTGTG
>DAOVGO010000036.1 GCA_030672345.1 Methanosarcinales archaeon
TGCGATATTCGACACGATCGATCGTCTCTCCGAGATCGGCGTGCCCTTAATCGAGAAGGGAGATTACCGCTCGGTCGGGGAACTGATGAACATCAACCACGGGCTTCTGGAGGGGATAGGCGTCGGGAGTGCAAATCTCTCTAAACTGGTGTACGCTGCCAGAGACGCCGGCGCGTGGGGTGCAAAGATAACAGGCGCGGGTGGCGGAGGATGCATCGTTGTGCTTGCCGGTGATGCAGATGCTGTTGCTTCTGCAATCACCGATGCTGGTGGAGATGCGATCATCACGAAGGCGAGTGGAGAGGGGTTTTTGTGATGAAGTCAGATTAAACTGATGCCGCAATCGCCCAAAGTCGGCTTTATACCCGAACCCAAGTTCGCATATCCTGCCTATCTGCCTATCAGGTGTTATGTTTGAACCGGGACCCATACACCACATCCTTTCCGGGCGAACTTCGATCATCGCACATCCGTCTTTCACTCTTCGTCCACATCACGTCTTTCGACCCATTTCACAAAAACACCCCCATGCGGGACCCGGCGCCGATCGCTGTGTTCATCGTGATAGTCCCGCCGCTTTGGAAATCCGTATAAAGTTTGATCGAGAGTACTATCGATTATGCATGGACATGCGTACGCAAATGGTGCAGGCACGATAGTGAATGCGATTGCGATATGGAAGGGTGCTGCATTCTGCATCGATCTGAAGACAACAGCCGATGTCGAATTGCATGAATGCGCCGGAGGTGCGGGCAGGATCACTGGCAGAATCGAGAACGCCGCTATCAGCGACGTTTGCCACGGCGCTACTTATGACACCGCTCTGATCGAACGATGTGTATCCCTGGTGCTTGACCGGTTCGGATACTCCTGCGATGGCGCGGTCACAACCCGAAGCGAGATTCCGATCGCGCGCGGGCTGAAGAGCAGTTCTGCGGCTGCCAACGCAGCAGTACTTGCGACACTGGATGCGATCGGGGAAACGCTGCCACAGATGGAAGCCGTCCGCATGGGTGTACGTGCTGCGCTCGATGCGGGAGTCACCATCACCGGCGCGTTCGATGATGCATGTGCTTCGATGCTCGGCGGGATCGTAATCACTGACAATCGCAAGCAGGAACTGGTGTCGCACATTAAGTACGAGTCTGATGTGTTGATTTACCTGCCAGAAGAGGTGGCGTTCACTGCCGATGCCAACATCGCCAGATCAAAGGCGGTTGCGCCGCTCGTGAAAGTGGCATATCAGCTTGCTCTTGCTCGCGACTTTGAGAACGCGATGACCTTAAACGGGCTGCTGTACTGTGCCGCACTGGGATTTGACACAGGGGTTGCGATGCGTGCGCTTGAACTCGGGGTCACCGGAGTAAGTCTATCAGGGACCGGATCAGCTTATACAGCGCTTGTCAGGCAGGATCAGATAAAAGAACTGCGCGAAGCGTGGCATGCGCTCGGCGGCGATGTAATACAGACAAGAATCGTCAACAAGAGTTGAGTAAAAATGAATTGTAAGGGGGTTATGCGAGCGGGGTGTGGGGAGTGGGGAGTGGGGGTTAGTGTGGTAAAAAGAGTTTGTAACCCGCTCGCACTTGTGGTAATACAATGTGAAAGTATATAAGCTTTTTGGTGGTGGGGGCTTTGTGTGATTTCCCGGTATTCAACAAAACTCACCAGCATATCTTGATTGGACGCATTTCAATGGACTTTATTGATAAAACGGGACTGCTGGCGACACCCCATTCCGATGCCTATCGGCGATGCTGCCCCATCCGGATTCAGGCTCGTGTCTTCTGCCCCCGACCTCTTCCCGCGCACGGATGCTCCCCGGTTGTGCAGAATTCGTTGAAATGTTCAAGCCACTGTGGATATTCCGGTGCGCCTTTTACAAAAATAACCAGATTTTTGATCTGGGTTGTTGTTATCGCGTGTAGCTCATGTTCCATTGTGCAGGCGTCCTTGTCCGCAATCTTTTCAGGGACGTTTATGATCTCTAAGAACGCTTTTATGATATCATGCCGCTCCTTTATGATTAATGCTATCTTACCCCCCTCTTCAGTCAGTTTCACGCCGTCATACTTTCTGTATTCGACCATACCCTTTTTATCAAGTCTATTCACCATCTCGACAACGCTTGGCGGTCTCACGCTCAGAGTGATGGCTATATCCTTTATTCGCGCATGCCCCTTCTCTTCTGTGATATTGAGGATCGCTTCCAAATAATCCTCCGCTTTTCTCGATAGCATGATTGGTATTAGGGCAGCCTACAATTTCAATCTTTCTACCATGCCCGCGCCTTTAGGGGTCAGCGCATACACTACCATCTCAGAACCGGTATCCGTGCCGCGGCACTGCTCACATAAATCCCGGGTCGAGCAGGAGCATCGCATCTCCACCCTCTCCAGATATCCATCGTCCACCAGAAATTCGACCATCGCCAGGAGAGTGGATTTATTCATATCCAGCTCTCTGGCGATCGTATCGATGGTGTTTCCGTTCTCGATTCTTGACAGAACCTCCTCCACTCTACTCACGATGAATTCCCACCCCTCGATTCCCCTGACGCTCTCTTGCGGATATAATAGATCACAACAAGCGAGAACGGCAGCAGCAAGACAGCTGGCGAGTATGGCGGCGCATACGTTCCAAGAAATCCTGGAAGTGTATTGAACCATGGTCCTGCCTCTTCTTCCCAGCTCGGTATCGATTCCGTGATCATCGCAAAGATGTCGCACCCTGCCATGATCCAAATCAGGATGCTTCCCATCACGACCTTTGCGAACTGGTGGATATCTCCAAAGTTTCTGATGCCTGATAGGTAGAAGAGTCCTGCAAAGAGCACGATTACTCCGCCCCAGCCACCTCTGAAGAGGTCTCCAGGTATCTCAAGAATTCCGTAGGAAAACTCACCCCCTCCTGCAGTTACCAGTATGTCAGCAAGCCCGAATGCCGTTGTTACGATTCCGAGTATCGCAAAGTAGATCGCTCCGGTGGATGATTGTTCAGCCATCTATGCCACCCCCAGAAGAATTCCTATCAGATGTATCAGACCGCCATAGACAAATACAACCACTACAAGGGTAGCAAGAGCTCCGAGCAATTCTTTCCATCCCTCCTTTAGCATCATCGCAAACGTTGCAACGCAAGGGAAGTAGATCGAGACGAGCACCACTGCTGTCACCATCTGGTACGGTGTCATATCGATCACAGAGAGTTGCGCAACAGCGAGGTCTTTTCTGAGGAACGCAGCGATGAGCGGACCTGCAGTCTCCGCGGGCACGCCGAACCAGCCAACAAAGACCGGAGCGAGAACATTACCAAGCCACTGGATGACTCCGAGCTGGTAGAGACCGCCCACGATTGCACAGCCGAGCAGTACGAAGGGGATTGCAACCTTGAAGAATCCTGCGATCCTTCCCCATACCTTCTTTCCAATATTACTCAGCATCGGTCTCCGGTACGGCGGTACATCGATCAGAAACTCAGGAGCTTTTCCAGGAACGATCTTGTTCAGGATATAACCGAAGATGAAGTACCCGATGATCAGATAGAGTAGAATCCAGCCCATCAGATCCGGGACCACATCCTGCATGATCCCGATCTGGGCGCCGCACGGGATGAATATGGCAAGGAGCGTCATCATGATGAACCGCTGTTTCTTTGTCTCAAGAATCCTTGTCGCGGTAACACCCGGCACATTGCATCCGAGTGAGAGGATCGTTGGCACGATCGCGTACCCGTGCAGACCGATTTTATGCAGCATCGTATCGATTAACACTGCAAGTCTTGGCATGTACCCGATATCCTCGAGTAGCGCAAGCATCAGGTAGAATATGACGATCGCGGGCAGGACAATGCCGATTGCAACGAAGAGTCCTGATGTCAGCACACCAAACGACTCCAGACAGTTGCTAGAAAGCACGAACTCACCGCTCTCAATACCTCCTGCATCGACCATGATGGCATAGAGCCAGCCACCCTGTCCGGGGAAGATTTCCTGGAGCCATGGCAGCCAGTATGCATCGAATAGTCTGACAAAGAACCCGTCTGTGAAAAATCCCGCAAACGAACCGAATACGCTCCAGAATCCATAAAGAATCGCTATCGCAACCGGGATGCCTGTCATCGGCTTGACTGTGAGTTCTCCGATCGCATCCTTGAGTGTATGCCTGTATTTCCCAAACGTGATAGTCGCTTTTGATATCTTATCGATTAAGTCCCATCGCTCTTCAACACCTAGTGTCATGTCAGACCTCCTGCGTTCTCGATTATGGTGTCTATCTCGACAGGTTTCGCATCTTTCAGCCTTGATACCAGTTCTTTTATACCCTCACCACTGATTGCGGTTGTTGGAACGACAGGAACGCTTAAAATCCGCTGTAAATTATCGATATCGATCTGGATATTCTTATCTCCTGCGACATCCCACATATTGAGCGCAATAACGACAGGATATCCTTCCTCGATGATCTCCAGTGCCAGATAAAGCCCGCGTTCAATCTTGGATGCGTCGATTACGGAGATCACTTTTGCATCCTCACTTTCACGGAGCATTGTAACAGCAACCTCCTCTGCTTTATCCTTCGGATCAAGAGAGAACGTTCCTGGCACATCCACGAGCTCAGAATCCTCGCCTTTGATCTTCATCCATCCTTTCGTGTAGTCAACTGTTGTTCCCGGATAATTCGACTCGGTGACGTTCGCTCCTGTCAGACGGTTAAAAAATACGCTTTTACCAACGTTGGGATGTCCCATTAGGAGTACCTTCATAGCGTCACCTCCACTGTGATCTTCTCTGCCACATCCAGTCCGAGCGACGTGTTTGCAGAATCGACGACCACGACAACCGGACCTTTGATCGGCTGTTTTGTGATCATCTTCAAGTTCTTGCCAACTCTGATACCCATACCAGCCACCTGTTTTTGCAACGTGTGCTCGATGTCTGTTACGGCACCTTCTTCTCCATATTTCATCTCAGATAATTTCTTTTTCAATTTATCACATCCTGGTGACTCTGATCTTCTGTGCCATCCCTCTACCGATCGAAACGACACTTCTGTCGACTTCGATTGTGATTGGACCGTTCGCTGAGATCACGCGTACGACGCTGCCCTCAGAGATGCCTCTCAGGTTCAGCTTCTGTCTGATACCGTGACCGCCTCCGATTTCCACGATTCTCGCGGGGTCGCCAGGTTTCATCTGTGCCAAGTTCGTATTACCTAAACGCATCTTGTCTCACCTTTTAGGTTATCCTATTGATCGTAATCCAGTGGTTTGTTAGGTATACAAATATCCTACCCTAATAAAGTTAGGTTTTTGATGGAAACCTAATAAAATCAGGATTTCAGTACGTACTTAACGATACATCTGCTTCCGTGGATGATCACAGGAATATACATATCTACACAAGATTCGATCTGGTTCTTATCCTCCAGTCCGGTTTAAATGTCAGGAAGAAGAGAATGTGCACACTGACGAATATCGCAATCCAGATCAGCACAGTATATAGAAACCCTGCAGTATCCAAAAACGAATGTACAAATACCGCCGTGCAAAGGAGGTGATAACCAGACGGCTTTATCACAGGATAGGATCCCGTTAACATCATCAGTGAAAGTAGAATTAGGTTTTTTGAATAAACCTAACTTTATTAGGGTAAAGTACTTATATACCTAACTCTATATCATAAAATCAGACCGTCAAGGTCGATAAACCCAAAAGGAGGTATATAAAATGAAATCCTTGAAAGATATTGAACCTGAAACTACTGTGGTTGTTAAGGAAGTCACAGGTGGTATGGATGTCAAAACACACCTTGAAGAACTCGGCGTGAAGGAAGGAGTCGAACTCAATGTGGTGGCAACCGAACCAGTACATGTGCACGGGGGACCAATCTCTCTTGCAATAGCAGATCAGGAGATCGTCATAGCTCGTGGATGGGCTGACAAGATCTATGTGGAGAAGGCTGGAGAAGTGCTTCCGCTGCTGAGACTGGAGGGAGGAGAGAAAGGAACCGTCAAAGCGATTGAAGGTGGAAAGGATTTTGAAGGTTTTCTTTCCGAATATGGTATCGTGAAAGGAAGCGAACTCGCATTCCTGCGCCATGCTCCGGATGACACCCTGGTGTTTGATATCGAAGGTGGAGAGGTGAGAATGGGCGAAGGTCAGGCATCGAAGGTGTTTGCGATCAAGGAGGGAAAATCCACTCAGATCAACTACCTGAAAGATGGTGAAAAGGCTACGGTGGAAAAGATCGTAGGTGGGACGCATGTAAAAGAGAAGTTTGAAGGGCTCGGGCTTAAAGACGGCTCTGATATAACCCTGCTCAGGAAAGAAAC
>DAOVGO010000006.1 GCA_030672345.1 Methanosarcinales archaeon
AGGGGCGGGCGACCAGTTTTTTAGACGGGATCTATGTCCCAAAGTCTGGCCGGCCTTGTATCAAGCGATTACCGGAGCAACAGTGGCGGCTGGGTGGGTAAGTAGTTTTTCATCGACAGTATAAGCACTGCGGAGCAGGTCATGCATGTTTTTTATTTTCTTCTGATAGTTGAGACGATGGTGCATGCGTGGGCTCTCGTTGTGGTAACCTATGAAACCGGATGCCAATATGAAAGAAATGTTAGATCGGTGTGATCGGTGTGATCCGTGTGATTAGTATTGACGCAGATGCCCATGACCGGTTGAATCGCAATTCCAGAATATCAGAAATCCCCGGGTTGGCAGCAAGGCGCATAGCAACCTATATATACCCTTCTTGCTGCTATTTTATGTACCGAAGATTCGAGTTAGACACCGATGACGGATTTGATCCAGAAGGAGATATAAAATGGCACAAATGTATGTTACATACGATGTTCCTGACGATCTACGCGAGAAAGCGCTGGAATCGCTGGAACTTGCGAGAGACACGGGAAAGATCAAGAAAGGAACGAACGAGACAACAAAATCAATCGAACGTGGGGTAGCCCAGATGGTATTGATCGGCGAGGATGTTAACCCGCCTGAGATCGTGGCGCACCTACCCATGCTCTGCGACGAGAAGAAGATCCCTTATGTGTACATAAAAAACCAGGACGAACTCGGGGCTGCATGTGGTTTTGGGGTCGGCTGCGCCGCTGTTGCA
This sequence comes from Methanosarcinales archaeon, assembly GCA_030672345.1. Classification (GTDB taxonomy): domain Archaea; phylum Halobacteriota; class Methanosarcinia; order Methanosarcinales; family Methanogasteraceae; genus Methanogaster_D. The sequence continues at coordinate 746 of DAOVGO010000006.1, forward strand.
ATCATCAATGCAGGAAAAGGCAAGAGCCTGCTTGAGGAACTCGCAGGCAAGATCGCATCGTTGAGGTGATGTCGTGGCAGACGATATGGACGATGGATATCCTGCTGAAGTGGTCGAGGTCGTTGGAACGACAGGGATGCACGGAGAGGCGACCCAGATCAACTGCAGGGTGCTCGACGGACGGGACAAGGGCAGAGTCATCGCACGTAACTGCATAGGTCCTGTGCAGGTCGGAGACATCCTGATACTGCTCGAAACATCGAGAGAAGCCAAAAAATTGACAACGGGTAGGTGAAGGGATTGGAACAAGCAACCTGTTCATTCTGTGGAAACCTCATCGAACCCGGCACCGGCAAGATGTTTGTTAAGAAAGATGGCGCAGTCTATTATTTTTGTAAATCCAAGTGCCAGAACAATTTCAAGCTCAAACGAGTCCCAAGAAAGACCGAGTGGGCAAATAAGTGAGAACTCGATGGTGTTTGGTTCGTATTCAAAAACCCAAGGATCTTCCACATCTCTTCAGGAGCGATTAAATGGAACAGACGTACGTGATGATCAAGCCGGACGGAGTGCAGCGTGGATTGATCGGCGAGATCGTATCCAGAATCGAGCGGAAAGGTCTCAGGATCGTTGCGATGCAGATGCGCATGATCACCGACGATGTTGCGCGCAGACATTATGCAGAACACGTAGAAAAAGGCTTTTTCAAATCTCTGATCGATTTTATCACATCTTCTCCGGTTGTTTGCATGGTCGTGGAAGGTGAAAACGCAGTCGCGGCGATGCGCATGATGGGCGGTGCAACCGATCCGAAAGACGCTTCTGTTGGCACCATCCGGGGGGATTTCGGTCTGAATGTTGGCAGGAACCTCATCCACACCGCAGATTCACTCGAATCGGCAGAACGGGAGATTGCGATACATTTTACTGGCGATGAGGTGGTCGAATACACGCGGGCAGAGGAAACGTGGGTGTATGAGTAGATAGACCCAGGCGACCCCGCTATCATGGACTGTCAGCATCAGCCCGAAACCGCAACTGGAGCAACCGGATGAAGATCGCAATCACAGGCAAAGGTGGCGTTGGGAAGACCACGCTTGCAGGCACGCTTGCTAGGGTATTTGCGAAAGACGGCTTTTCGGTCCTTGCGATCGATGCCGACCCTGACATGAACCTCGCGTCCGCAATCGGCATCAAAAACCCGCCCGCCCCGCTCACAGAACATAAGAAACTGATCGAAGAGCGGGCAGGCACCGGCGTGGGCGGCATCTTCAAACTGAATCCGAAGGTGGACGACATCGTCGGGCGGTTCGGCGCAACCGAGCAGGGCATCTCCATGATCACGATGGGTACCGTCGACAGGGGCGGATCAGGATGTATGTGCCCCGCCTCCTCGCTTTTGCGTGCGCTGATGCGCCACGTCCTGCTGCAGGAGCAGGGCGTCGTGATACTTGACATGGAGGCTGGCATCGAGCATCTCGGGCGTGGGACTGCCCGCGGAGTTGATCTGATGATCGTGGTGGTCGAACCCGGGGCGAGATCGATCGAGACAGCGACGCGGATCCGAAAGTTGAGCAAGGAGATCGGGATCGAGAGATTGTGTGCCGTAATCAACAAAGCGATCGACCGTGATACGATCCGCGCGCATCTGGACAGGCTTGAAATTCCTGTGATCGGGGAGATTCCGTATGATACGGCTCTGATACAGGCAGACATGGACAGGCAGGCACCGTTTGATGTTGGTGGGGATGCGGTTCTCGCGATTGAGGGGATAAAGGACGCAATCATGGCACAGGTGTATGCCCGCTAAATGTATCCGAGGGGCTGATTCCGGGCATGGGTGCAAGTCGGGTTGTGAATTTTACAGGTGCTTCGAGTATTAATTTCTAAAAAAAGCGAATCGTTTTTCAGCGTGTCAGATGTCTGTATGCTTCATCGATCAGGTCAGCAACATCGATGCCGGACTTTCTTGCGACCAGCAGCGCGACAGCATCCGGTTCGACGATGCAGAGACTCTCCTGCGCTTCATTGATCATGCGTACGACCTCTTGCCTGCTCTTGACCGCAGAGAGCCGTTTGACCACCTGATCAAAGATTGTCACAGCCTTCTCTTCTAATATGCTCTGGTCGGGTCTGAAATCGATCGGGACTTCCACAGATCCCGGATCGAAGAGCGGTTCTACCAGATCATCGGTGATTTTCACGAGTTCTTTCTTCTCAGCACTCTTTAGTACCGATTCTGCCTGATCTGGCGAGAACCATTTCAGGTCGAGCGAGAGCGCAAACACGAACTCGCTGATCGATATCACGCCTCCCTTCTTTCTGAATACGTATGCAACGACCTGTTTAAGCGTCATATCGCTCCCCGCCGCAGTTCTTCCACGACCGTGTCCGCCACGCGTCCGCACTCGGTTCTCTTGGAACCTGCATCGAGATGGACCTTGAGCGTGATCAGATCACCGTCCAGATGCACCCGCACCAGATAATCGTCACCTGCGAACGCGATCCGGTTGTATTTCCCGTCAAGATAACTGTATTTCAATGATATCTTGAAATCGAGCGTGCCATCGCTCTCGATTCCCTCCAGAATCTCCTCCACCGTGTCCAGGGTCAGGCGCACGAAATCAAGGTTGTTCTCGACGATATATGCCTCGATGTCGCGCTTCGCCTGAATGGTATGCCCTCTCTGGTCGGGCGATTCGGTCGAGAACATCCCGTATTTGCCGTCCATTCCTGCCATCGCCCTGACCAGATATGGAAGATCCTCATAATACCTGTATTTCTGCTCAAAGTGCACCCCACGCTGCGGAAAGCGATAATACACGCGTTTTCTCATGTCCATGGTCACGTTTACGTTCACATCCACGTTTACATTCGAGATCACGATTTGAATCACAATCGGATCAGTTCGGCATCAAAGACCCCATCAACCGCCCGGATCTCGCCGAGCAACTCATCAGAGACCTCTGAGTCGACATTCAGGATCATGATCGATGTGTCGTCTGCTCCGGCTTCGCTGACCTGCATCCCTGATATATTGATCTGTTCCCTGCCAAGAATCATGCAGCACGGACCGATGATATTTGGCTGGTTCCGGTGTCGTGAGACGATCATGTATCTCGACGGCGCAATATCGACATGGCACCCATCGATCTCAAGAATCCTTATGCGATCTCCGCCGAGTGTGCCACTCACCGATCTTGCACCATCACTTCCGGTAAGACCAATCGTTATCGACTGCGGTTCCTCTGTTTCGGCAGATTTACTCTCCTTGACCTTTATCTTCCGCCCTTTTGCGATCTCGGGCGCGTTCACATAGTTGACGCTCGAACCCATCGACGGCGCGAGCACGCCTTTTAATGCGGCAAGCGTGATCATCCGCACATCGGTGTCAAATATCCTGCCCGTGTATCCGATCTCAACCGCATCGAAGCTGCCTGACAGTTGAGCGCATATACCCCCGAGCGTCTCAGCGATACCAATGTACGGCGCCACCACCGACATGACATCGGGTCTGATGGGCGGCAGGTTGATCGCACTCTTGACAGACTCGCCGCGAAGGGCAGCAAGAATCTGCTTTGCGACATCGACCGCCACCGCAACCTGCGCCTCCTCGGTGGATGCACCGAGATGCGGGGTAACGATCACACGCTCCAGTTTGAGCAGCGGACTCCCTGTTGGCGGTTCGTTCACAAAGACATCGATCGCTGCGCCAGAGACCTTACCATCGGTGACCGCACGGGCGAGCGCGTCTTCGTTGATGATCCCGCCTCGTGCGCAGTTGATGATCCTGACGCCCGGCTTCATGATCTCGAACTGGGCATCACTGATCATGTCTCTGGTTTCGCTGGTAAGTGGCGTGTGCACCGTGATGAAATCAGCCTGCTTTAACACCGTGTCGAGGTCTGTCAGTTCGATCCCGAGTTCCTTTGCGCGCTGTTCTGGTATGAACGGATCATAAGCGATGATCTTCATCTCCATTCCACGCACACGTTTTGCAACCTCGATGCCGACCCTGCCAAGCCCGACTACGCCTAGAACCTTCTCCCTGATCTCGCTGCCCATGAATTGCTTGCGATTCCACTGGTTTGCTTTCAACGAGGCGTTTGCCTGCGGTATATTCCTTGTCATCGCAAACATCATCGCGATCGTGTGCTCCGCCGCTGAAATCGTGTTCCCTTCAGGCGTGTTCGCAACGATGATGCCTTTTTTTGTTGCTGCGGGTACATCGATGTTATCCACGCCGACTCCAGCCCTGCCGATGATCTTGAGGCGGTCTGCTGCCTCGATGATCTCCTCTGTCACTTTTGTTCCGCTTCTGATCACAAGAGCGTCGTACTCGGGTATGATGTCTGCAAGTTCCTGTGGCGCAAGACCTGTACGCACGTCCACGTCATGCTCGGACCTGAGAATCTGCAAACCCTCTTCCGCAAGCGGATCGCTTACAAGAATTTTCAACTGTGATACCTCCATCATGAGTTTATGGTGTATCTATGATCATATAACTTAAAAGCGTGCTTAGGTGTGTCACGGGCAGTTTTCGGAATAGTGACCGGAAGGTGATGAAGAAGATGGGTGGTGAGAGTGTTAGATCACGAATGCGGGACACCCCGGACGGATCACATGAATCTGGCTACCACATATTCCGTAAATTGGACGGAGTCAAGCGTTAAAACAATTTCAGATACATCCCGACCCCTGCATCGATTGCCTGCCGATAAACATGATTTGCTGTCGAGATATCCTGTATCGCAAGCCCGGTTGAGTCAAAGATGGTGATCTCGCCATCATCGGTCCTCCCCGGTTTTATTCCTGCGACGATCTCGCCGAGCGTGCCGTATATGTCATCGACGGTTATGATGCCCTTTTCGAGCGGTACATTGATCTCTCCGGAATGGGTTGCCTGCGCATAGTCGTCGATCACGATTCCGGATCGCTTGAGGATCATTGGATCGAGCTCCTGCTTGCCTTTTGCGTCAGCGCCGATGGCATTGATGTGCGTACCGTCCCGTATCCAGTCATCTGCCACGATCGGGCTTCTGACCGGCGTTGCCGTGACCAGTATGTCGCAGTTGCATACCTGCCGGATGCTGTCCATGATTCTGATGTCGCACTCAAGCCCGAGTTTCTCCATATCGTCCCTGAACCGCTTGCAGCTTGCGGCGGAGCGGGCAATGATCCGGACGGTCGTGATTTCGCGTACCTCGCAGATAGCACGCAACTGGGTTCGCGCCTGCTGCCCGGTGCCTACGATGCCAACCACCGCAGCATCGCGACGTGCAAGATGATCCGTAGCCACGCCCCCTGCCGCACCTGTCCGCATCTCTGTTAGGTAGGTGCCGTCCATCATCGCGAGCGGGGCGCCGGTCGCAGTCGAGTTCAGCACAATGATTGCCATCACAGCCGGGAGCCCCTTTTTCGGGTTGTCGGGGTGCACATTAACGATCTTGACGCCTGCGATATCCGCGGTCTCAAGGAACGCGGGCATGGTGCGGAGGTCCCCGTTGTGGCTTTGGAAGTACAGATATGATTTTGCAGGCATCTGCACCCTGCCCATGCCGTGTTCCCTGAATGCCGCCTCAACTACCTCGAGCGCACCCTTGATGTCGAGCAGCCCTTCTACGTCGTCCTTGTTCAGCCATAGTACCTTCATCATAGATTGTTGTGGCGGCAGGGGTTGATAATCGTTGTGCAATGATGTGATCCGTGTATGTTGCTGCTATTTTGCCAGATCTCCGATTAATGTTTTAAACCTCATGAAACTTTTGTTACTACGGACACTCGGAACCGACGCAAAGATGGGACCGACTGCGGCAAGGGAGATCTACGATAATCCAGCATAAGGTGCCAATCGAGCATTTTTTATTTTTCTTTTTGTTCGGGGTTGTCAATCTCGCTTTTTTAGCAGCCGCACTCGATCATCCGATCCACCATCAAAAATTTCAAAACCTTTATATACCATATCCCCAATAGCAAAGTGCTATTGATTGATGTATGACGCGAGGTTCCGGAGATTGACCGGAGATCAATCGATAAGGAACGGAAACGGGAATTGCAGTAGAGCATCATTGCCACCAACAACACCTGCCCGCGGATAGGAAAATGGATGGCAGAAGAAGGGAGGGAAATTCGCCATGACACGAAGATGCAAACTCGATATCGTCATTGAAATTCTTGATGTGATCTCAAATGGCACAACCAAAACGAAGATCGTGTATGAAGCAAACCTGAACTTCAATATCGCAACAAAATATCTGGATTTGCTGCAGGAAAAGAAATTTATCAGAAAAAACGGCAATATGTATGAGATAACCGGGGAAGGACAAACGTTTCTGAAGAAGGCTAAAGAATTGCAGATTTAGGCATCTGGCAGTTCAAGTAACTTCTTTCCATGTCCGGTGATCCTGATTCTCTTCTTATCAGAGTCGAATTCGATGAATCCGAATTCGGATAAGAAGTCAAGAACTTTTATCAGCTTTTCGTATGCAAGATCGATATGTCCGGCAATCTCTTCGACCGTAGCCCAATCTCCTGCTTTTATGTATTCCAGTACTTCCCCAGATACTCTGAGCAATGTGGTCACATTATGGTATTTATCGTTCTGTTATATAATAGATTAGGAACGTGAAATACTGAACATTGTTTCTGAACATTGTTTCTTATTGTTTTATAAGTCTCCATGATATCATACATTAGCGCGACCACGGTTTAAAAAATCCGAGATGCAACAGGATTTACCGTTTTGAAGATGGTACTGTGGTGAGTGCATCGATGAGTGTCGGAGAGTGGTGCTATATGAGTGCCATGGAACTGAAGTCCAAGCTAACTTGGGCTTAACCGAACCGAAATGAGATCACACATGATACCCGGACAATACTACCCAACATCTGATAGAATGGTGCAAGATCATCTATCAGGGCTCCTGACAGTTACCGTGGCTCGGTTGGTCATGGGTGGGAAGTTGTGGAGGGATGTATCGGGATGTGGAATCGTGCGTGGACAATGGTGACTTGAACATAAAGGAGGTAAAAACAATGGAAAACGGATCAAGTATCTGGAAATTGTGCATGACTTTCGGAGTTATGGTGATTGCTCTGGCTGCATTTATGAGTGCAGTATCAGCGGCACCATTGGAGGATGGAGTCGATAATCAAAGAGAAGCAGCATTATGGGGTCTGCCGTCAGAAGATACAGACTTAAAAATCAGTTCCTCTTTAGCGCTGAAGATGAAAGAAAGGCAAAGTGGTGGCATAGCGGTTATAATAGAGCTGAAAGAGCAGCCGAAGGTACCGTTTGATGTCCGGGAAGCAAAATCGTTAGCAGCCGAAACTCAACAACCATTGTCAGCAGCATTAGAAGAAATGCAGGCAAAAAACGTAAAAAGCTTCTGGATCATCAACGCAGTGTCTGCAAAGGTTCCTGTACAGAACATAGATGAGATTGCCGCGCGCACGGACGTAAGACAGGTATGGCTGGATAAAGAGATCAGACTCATTGAGCCAGTGAATGCCATCTCAGGACAGGATTATGGCGATGATATGGTGGTAAACTCGCTATCAACCAATTCTACAGATCGTTTCAACCGAAAAACATCTTCGGCAGATGAGATTGCTACACCTAATTATATCCCTGACCACATCCAATTGTATCTCCGCCATAAATTTATCGGGCCTCCTTATGATCAGTACGATTATTTGAGTGAATATCCGGATCTATCCGACGCGCCCAACACAAAAGTGATCATGTATGATGATGGTGAGAATCATACCTGGGGTGATTATAGCTTGGATGGAGACATCACTGGAACCAATTACAGTTACTGGATACTATTTGCAAGTGCCTCATCCACAACCTTCAGGATAGAGATTATCATCAATGGAACCACTGTCGCAACCTTCCCGGATCTGACTGTTCCATCCGATCCGTATTATCAACCGTTTTCAGAAGAGATGACTGGCATGGATCCAGCCGCGTCCAGAGGGGATGAGGTGATGCTCAAAATTACGAAGATTTCTGGCGGTGCTGGAAAGGTGCTCTTCGGCACAGAGGCTTACTCCAATATCACCATTCCGCCCCTCAACATGTCTGAAGTGGTGGATTACGCAGATGAGATCATAAACGCACCACAGATGTGGGATCGGGGATACGATGGAAGCGAGGTGATAATTTCAATACTGGATAGTGGAATAGATGATACTCATCCAGATCTGAATGGCAAGGTCATTGCAGCAGAGAATTTCACAGACGATGGCGTCACTGATGATCTTTATGGGCACGGGACACACTGCGCAGGAATTGCCGCTGGGAAATACAATGCAACAACAGACGTTACCGGAGTTGCGCCGGGAGCTTCATTGATAAATGCAAAAGTATTTAATCAGACTGGTGATAGTCTTACATCATGGATAATATCTGGAATCGAGTGGTCAGTAGATCAAAACGCAGACATACTGAGCATGAGCTTTGGAGGATGGCAGGGAGATGGAAGAGGCAGAGACCTTGAATCAATGGCGGTAACCAATGCAATAGATGCAGGACATGTTGTTGTGATAGCCGCTAGAAACGAAGGGCCCGGTGAAGGCACTATCGGAAGCCCAGCCGTTGCGTATGGTGCGATAGCAGTTGCGGCGTCGGATAGCAAAGATGCAATCGTAGATTTCAGTTCGAGAGGTCCCACTGGTGATGGGAGGGTTGGAATAGATGTTGCGGCACCCGGGCACAAGATAATTGCGCCAAACGCCTTCTGGGAAAGCCAGCAGGATTATGCTACACTTGATGGAACATCGATGTCCTGCCCACACGTAGCAGGAGCGGCAGCACTGTTATTGGAAGCAGATTCAAGCTTAACACCAGGAGAAGTAGAAACAGCATTGAAAAACGGTGCAGATGTGCCCGAATGGAATAAAGTAGTATACTATGCCTTTGATATAGATGACATTGACAACACCACCATACAGCGGCAATTGATAAACAACTCAGAGAACTGGCTTAGAGTGGTGAGACCCACATACAACGTACTGATGATAGATGATGACGATGACAGTTCTTCCGGTGATGATCAGAGTGTGGGTATATTTACGTCGGTGTTTGAGGACCTCGGATATGATGTGAAAATCGAAAGCTCAGATGAGACTTCATATCCGACATGGAGTGATTATGATATCGTTGTCTGGAGTTGCGGGGACGATGATAAGCCCATACGTGATCTCAGATATAAAGAGATGCTGGTTGAATATGTAACCGACGGTGGGCATCTGATACTTGAGAGTGGACATATTGCGGCATGGATCGGCGGATATGGAGCCCAGATTATAGATCGCGAACTTCGTGAAAAGGTACTCCATACACAAAAAAAGTATGTATACAGCGATGTCGGCGATCTGAAATTGTGCGCCGGGCATTCTATTGCGACCACACCGAATGTTCTTCCAGGGACCATAAACTTCACCCCAACCAATCCCGGCGATGACTCAGGAGATGCAGACGCGGTCAGGATTTTACCTGATGCTATGGGCGTCTATAATTGGTCTTATGTTGCTTACGGAAATAATCCTGTACAAGTAATAGCATCCGGGCTAATAGCATACGAAAAAGGATATGATGTCTGGGAGCAGGGTGCTGGAAGGTTAGACGTAAAAGATGCCTATGATGCACTGACAAATGGCATCATGGTTGATTCTCAGTGGTTTGTTGGAAGAGTACGCCCGGGAAGTTACACAAAGACATTCACAGTGATGAATAACAATGTTACCGGAAAAACCGTGAGCATAAACCGATCAACAGGTGATGCTGGTGATTGGATGACTTTACCTGCAAATCTAACAGTTCCGGCAGGAGGGACTGCGAACTTCAATGCGACAATGGATGTGCTTGGTGATGCGATAGGAGCGTATAAAGGCAGTATTTTGGTAAATGACGGAATAGAGGAGATAACAATTCCTGTTTCTGTAAATGTAGTATGGAATGATACCGGAATCGGGGATATAACAGGAAGTGTCGATGAAGACGGTGACTGGGTTTACTACACACTCGATGTTCCTGTTACAGCCAACCTGAATCTCAGTCTGAATTGGACAAATTCAATCAATGACCTGGATTTAGAGTTATTCAATCCGGATGGTACACTTGCATACGCATCAGTGGACGATAAACCCGAGATGATCACTGTTGACAACCCTTCGGCTGGCTATTGGACAGTTGCCATAAATGCATGGGAACTCCAGACTGCGCAGGAAACTTATACTTTGAATATCTCAGTCTCAGGAGATAGAACGCCGCCATCTGTAACATGCCCAACCGCAACACCGGTAGCGATAGCAGCAGATGGAATCCAGACCTCTCAGCTCAATGTGACGGTGACCGATCCGATTGGTATTGGCGTTGTTACCGTGAATCTGTCTGCAATCGGAGGATCTGAAGCGCAGGAGATGGGACACATCGGTGAGAATGTGTATTCCACGACCACGAATGCGTCTAAGGATACTGAGCCTGGTCCGCATTGTCTGCAGGTCCATGCGAGCGATGTGCATGGAAACTGTAATGATAGTGTTTGCATTGAGCTTTGGGTGAGCAAAGTGCACACCATACAGTTAGATGCAGGTTGGAACATGGTATCGATACCAGTAATTCCAGCAGATGCAAGTGTGGATGCCATCTTTGGAGATAACATCACTCCACCAGTGTACGGATACGATGCCGGTTATAAATCGGTAACAAGTCTTGAACCAAAGAAAGGATACTGGGTTCTGGCAGATTCACCGGTGGATATAAATATCACTGGTACAGTCCCAGCCAATCGGGAGGTTACTGTATTTCCAGGATGGAATATGATCGGTCCGGTATCTCCGGACGTACAGGTCAGCTCATTTACTGGTATAACACCACCAGTATACGGGTATGATGCCGGTTATAAATCGGTAACAACATTGGAACAGACCAAAGGATACTGGGTACTTACCAGTACCGAGATAACACTCACCGTATGAGGTGATATAATATGAGAAGAATGAATTCAATAACAACTTTAACTATGCTGGGAGTTTTGGTGCTGGTGGCATGTGCACCTTCTGCCAGCGCCACAACCGAATGGATCATGGAAATATCGGCAGAAATGGCAGGCGATACCCCCATTACAGCCGATCTGACATACGGAGTCAGCAGCAGCGCTACCGATGGATTCGATGAGGGACTCGATGAGGATGCTCCACCTGCTGATCCAAGTGGTTTTGATGCCTATTTCAATGAACCCGGGGCAGGGACTGGAAAACTAACTGTCAACATAAAGTCTCTTGATACGATCAGGGACTGGACACTGATAGCGGTTGCGCCAGCGACCAAGACCGTGAATGTGTCATGGGTGCCGGGAGATATTCTCTCCAATGTGGAGATGGAGGTGCAGGAACTTGACCTTGGCACCGGTGAGCTGACTGGACCGGTCATCGATATGAAGACTGGAGGGCTGATCACATTTACTGGCGGTGCATTCGCTGCCACAACGAAAGCGTACAGGATCACTGCAACGACCAGCGAAGCAGAGCCGCCAGAACTCGTGTCCTGCGTCATAGACCCGACTCCGCCGGTCGTGCAGGGTACCAACGTCTCGGTTGATTGCCTGTTCTCTGAGAGGGTACAGTATGAAATCCGCATCGAGAACGAGACCGGTCTGGTCGAAGAGATCGGCAGCGGCACTGCAACGAATTCAGATAAGAAATGGTGGAATACAACCACTGAAACCCCGGCTGAAATCTATACTGTGAACGTGACCATGCACAATTCCACAACAGGATTGTCATCGTATAACAATACGAACACGATTGAGGTCGCTGAATGCGTGATGAGCACGTTTTACCGTGATGCCGATGGAGATGGTTACGGTGATCCGACAAACACCACAGAAGCGTGTTCCGCACCAGCGGGTTATGTTTCAGACAGCACGGACTGTGATGACACCAACGCGGATGTTAATCCGGGAGCAACCGAAGTGTGCAACGGCATCGATGACGACTGTGATGGAGAGGTTGATGAAGGCTGTGACACAACCGAATGGATCATGGAAATATCGGCAGAAATGGCAGGCGATACCCCCATTACAGCCGATCTGACATACGGAGTCAGCAGCAGCGCTACCGATGGATTCGATGATGGACTTGATGAGGACGCTCCACCTGCTGATCCAAGTGGTTTTGATGCCCATTTCAATGAACCCGGGGCAGGGACCGGAAGATTGATTGTCGACATAAAGTCTCTTGACACGACCAAGGACTGGACACTGATAGCGGTTGCGCCAGCGACCAGGACAGTGAACGTGTCATGGGTGCCGGGAGGTATTCTCTCCAATGTGGAGATGGAGATGCAGGAACTTGACCTCGGCACTGGTGAGCTGACTGGATCGGTCATCGATATGAAGACTGAAGGGCTGATCACATTTACTGGCGGTGCATTCGCTGCCACAACGAAAGCGTACAGGATCACTGCAACGACCAGCGCAGCCGAGCCGCCAGAACTCGTGTCCTGCGTCATAGACCCGACTCCGCCGGTCGTGCAGGGTACCAACGTCTCGGTTGATTGCCTGTTCTCAGAGACGGTAGACTATGAAATCCGCATCGAGAATGCCACTGGAGATCTGGTCGAGATGATCGGTGACGGCACTGCAAAGAATCCGGATCCGAAGTGGTGGAATACGACCACTGAAACCCCGGCTGAAATCTATACTGTGAACGTGACCATGCACAATTCCACAACAGGATTGTCATCGTATAACAATACGAACACGATCAGGGTCAATACTTCAGTAGTGGATACCATACCACCATACACCTCAGGACACGATCCGGCACCGTATGCTACGGGCGTCTCGATCGATACGAACGTAACAGTTCATATCCTGGATAATGGTACCGGAGTGAACGGAAGCACGATCGTGATGATCGTGAACGATACGGTCGTAACCCCGGAGATCACGGGCACACCGGCTGATTATACACTGATCTATGATCCACCAGCAGATTTTAACTATGATCAGCTGGTGAATGTGACAATCGATGCGTCTGACTTAGCCGGGAATGAGATGCATGATGCATACTCGTTTACAACAGCAGTAGCAACGACAACGATAATCGCAATCGATGATGCAATCGCTTCAACCGGAGGCAATGACGATGTTACCCCGGTCATGATCAATAATGTTGTAAATGCCGGTGTTGTTCGCATTGACATACACTACGACCCCTTGGTTGTCTGGGTGGTTGATGTGGC
>DAOVGO010000027.1 GCA_030672345.1 Methanosarcinales archaeon
CTGGTTTTTGTCGTAGAGTTCCTGCAGATTTTCTGCCAGTTCGGGGTCAAGCGGTGCTGAGTATATCACCTCGTCATCAAGAAGCATGACCATCTCGTGCGCTGCCACATTGTCAACAGCCCCGGACTCGACTGCCGCATCCCGGATCGCATTCGCGCCAATGCCATCCACCGTGAAACTGACGCCCCATGCACCATCCCGCATCTTTGGTATGTCCACTGCGGTGATGTGCTCCCCCCATGTCACGTGTTCTGTCGCGTTCTCTGTTGTCTGGATGCGGATCTCGAATTTCCCGGGCGTTGCAACAATCTCCATCGCTGTGTCAAGATCGACACCAGCGAGGTCAACCATGAGAATATTATCCTCAACAGGAGTTATCCGAATGTCCTTCAAGCCCCAGATGTTCAACTTCTCGCTCAATATCGCCTCGGTCGTCGCCTGGGTCTCTTTTGTTACAGTCTCTTCAAATACGGGCTTCCCTTGCATGTCTGTTGCAAGCGATCCGCCGACCTCGGCGAGCACGCCTGATAAGTCGCTCTCAGCGATTGCAGATCTGATCTCATACATATTGCTGCCAAGATAGATCACCTCGCAGTCCAGTTGCTTTGAAAGATATAACTGGATCACGGATTCCTTGTATATGGTGAGCGTGACCTCATTGCCATCGATGTACGCACTTCCGTAACCGACCGCATCCACATCCTCCTTCCTGGGCGGATCTTGCGTCCTGAATATGACCTCAGTGTCTGACGCCTCGATGATCTTGATATCTCCGAATGCATCAGAATATTCTTCTTCGATGATCTGTGCCGGATCAGCCTCGACCCCGGCGATCACGCCCTCCAGCTTGAGCTGGAGACTGGTTCCGCCTTCGAGATCGAGCCCGTATTGCAGGTTGGACGAAAGACCATCGTCGTAAGCCGGGTGAATCACAATCAGGGCTATCAGCATGGCGATGATGAATACAATGACCCTGAAATCCTTATGCAGCTTCATGTTCTCCGCCCCCTTGGCTTCTGCAGGTGCCATTTCAGTATTCCGGTATTGAGCATCCACGTATTCATCAGATCAGCAACGAGACCGAAGAGAAGAACGATCGAGATATCGCTTATGATGCTGATCTGCGGAAACGACGGGACGATGAGATATGAATACGCTGAAACAAGGTACATCATCAGGATCGCGGCAAGCGTTGTGGTAGTCATGGTGAGACCGGTCGTCAGCGCACCCGTGACCTTGTCATCGAGGTTGCCTCTCCGCTTGAGCAATCGTGTCGTGAGAAGAATATCACTGTCCACCGAGTATCCGATCAGCATCAGAAGGGCTGCGACGGTTCCAAGCGAGAGTTCGATGCCTGTTATTGCTATGAATGCGGATGCGATCACAATATCAGAGAATGCGGAGAGCACAACCGCAACCGAAGGCACAAATGTCCGGAATATCAGGAAAACTACGATTGCCATGAGGCAGAATGATGCTATTATCGCTTTTATCGCCTGTTTCTGCAGTGATCTTGCATACACCGGATCTGCATGCTTGATTTCCGGTGTCGCATATTCATACTCGCTGTTGACCTTCTCGATCAGTGATTTTTCTATATCGCCCTCCATCGGACCGAATCTTAGCATCTTGCGATTACCGGATTCGCTCACTCCGATTACCGGATAATCAGCGAACGCAAGTCTTAGATACTCAGACGAGTCCGGTGTGTCGAGCTCAACGATCGTACCCCCCTCGAACTGGAATCCGAGACGTACCGGTGAGCCTGTGGCTACATACATCCCGCCGAGGACGAGTAATGCAATTGCAAGCACGATCAGTGGTGGGATGACCAGTTGCTCTGGTTTGTGTGTTCTTATATATGTGTCGAACCTTGATACAAGATTTTTTATGTTATCCATTTATTGTTTCTCCTTAAATCACATCAGCGATCAGCTGCGCCACGCTGATCACGCTAACGCTTCTGTCAAGCGTATCTGTCGCCATAATCCCCTCGATACCCGCAGAGAAGATGCGTGTGGCTGCATTGCGGGCAAGAACCGGGTGAATACATGCGGCAAATATACGGTCTGCGCCGTTTTCATTGAGTAAATGAGACGTCTTCACGATCGTACCCCCGGTTGAGATGATATCGTCCAGTATAACAACATCTTTTCCGGCAACATTGAGTTTCTTCGTCTTTATCGTCACATCATCCCCACTAAGGCGGGTTTTTTCCATGTAATCAAAGTCAACGTCGAGATACCCAGCCACAGACCGCGCGAGATCGATGGCGCCCTTATCAGGTGCGATGATGACCGGGCTGTCCGATTGATCCGTTTTCATCGATGCAAGATGTGCCCCGATCGCGGGTGCGGCATCAAGATCGGTGGCGGCTGCGTCGAAGTGCTGAAGCACGCTCTGGTTGTGGATATTTATTGTAAAGACCCGGTCGGCTGTGATTGCGCGTGCAAGCGCCCGTGCACTCACCGACTCCCCCTGCTTGAACCGACGATCCTGCCGCGCATAACCGAAATATGGAATGATCACGTCGATTTGATCGGCTGCATCACATGCGTCAATCAGTTGCAGGAGTGCGATAAAATCAGAATCGGTCGGTGTTGACTGGATGATTACGGCATGATCGCCGACATCAGGTACGCGAAGATACTGCTCCCCATCGGGAAAGTGAAAAAATTCAGTGCCTGCCAGGCGGCATTGCATTGCGCGGGCGACACTGCCCGCCAGCACCTGGGAAGAGGGTCCGGGTATGATATGCATCGACGTTTCCATTCTAAGTTCTCAATGAATAACGTTGGTTTGATTACATTAATACCTTTCGATTACGGGGGCTTCGGGTAGATATTGTTGCTCGGATGCCGCATGTAGATGGCGAGCATTGTGTTCGAGTTCATCCTTCCAATCATTCTACTCGGGTCCCCCTTCAAATGAGAACAGCATGAGTTCGTATATCCCCCTTCATACGTCCAAAAGCAATCAATGTCACTGTACTTTTATTCTCATCCACGAATAGATAAGTCTATATTTTCTCTTTACCCGGAGTGACCTGTGATGAGAGAGTCGGTATTTCAGGGGCTTTCCTGAATACGGTAGATCGCGCAGTTTCTCCACTTTCTTCATCAACTCTTTCATCAACGCTTTATCTTCTTTTTAAACCTTTCAATCTGTTTTTTGAATGTGCTGGTATATATCAGATCGTATGTCACAGCATCACTCCATAAACAGATTATTTAGATCATCTTCGGTCTTTATTTCAAAGATCTTTCCTTCTTTAATATCTTTTTCACTTTCTTTTATCTGTTCCATCAGATCTTTATCGCTTAAAATCTCTATGGTCCCCATCAGAGATTCCATCTCCCAGATCAGACTTTCAAAGTCCTCTTTGCGCAGCACCACGCTTTCT
Source organism: Methanosarcinales archaeon (assembly GCA_030672345.1). Classification (GTDB taxonomy): domain Archaea; phylum Halobacteriota; class Methanosarcinia; order Methanosarcinales; family Methanogasteraceae; genus Methanogaster_D. Next base: position 3,404 of record DAOVGO010000027.1, read on the forward strand.
TCTGTCTCTTTTATTCTCACAACATTCATCATTTTTATCGCTTCCAACACTTCCATTTTATTCTGCATGCCATAATTCTATGGCCCCATTTGCAGCCTGCAGGGTCATGAGCGCCAACCTTTTTTCCAAAAAGGTTGATCAAAAACATCCTACCAGCGGTTAGGATTGTGAGGTGACGCGTCCGTCGCTGCTCACATCAGCGGCGGCGAGTGTCGCGGGATCACACGAGGCAGACCCGCCGGCTGCGAATTGGAGCGCGATCGCGGCGGGCACATGGCTTGCATGACTGCACAAAAGCCCGGCACCAATGGGCGAGCGGCAATACAAGGAAAAGACGAAATCCGTGTAAACCAGTGTCAATCCGTGTCTAAAAACATGATCAGAGACGGATTGACACAGATGAACACAAATTACGAGTTACCTGTAACGTTAGACATATTTAAAAACGCCGTACGATATTTAGCATGTTCAAAGTCGTATCAGACATTCCTGAAGTACCGAGTCCGAGCCACCGGAAATCATTAAAACCAATCCAAGCGTAATCGTTAGTTAATGGATAACAGAATATCTGGTCTCACCGATCCGGGAGACCGACGGCACCCTGCATGTCCGGCAAGGTATGAGGGGCTTTACGGAGACGTGGTGTCATGAATCGTACCGGACCGGGATATGCAGACCGCATCAATGCCCGTAATGCGATGCTTGCGGCGATCATTCTCTTCAGCGTACTGTTTCTGGTCATGCTCATCGGAATGCTCATACCGCTGCTCAAACCGGGCGCAGTCCTTGATGCGGCATGGTTCAACGGACGAACCGCGCTTCCAACGCTTGTTCTGGCGATGATGCTTGGTGTGTGCCTGCTCATCCCGGATGTTGCCCCATTAAGGATCGTGGGCGTGGTTATAGCGGCGATTCTGGCAACCGTGCTCTTTGTGGCAGTCTCGCCGTTTGGAAATCTTCCGATCGACGCATCGACGCCGGTACTCGGGTTTGCCATGCTCGCAGTGTTCCACAGAATCTATAGAGTCTATATGTCAGGATCCGGGGCGACGCTCCGCAGAATAAGCCCGCACATCATCCATCTCGGCATCGTACTGATACTGATTGGCGTGGTCGTGAGCACAAACACGAGGATCGATGGGTTCGAGGTGATCAGGGAAGGTACTCTCGGCACGTATGCGGAGCAGCCTTATGCGGTCAAGGTCACAGGGATAGGAAGTCGGTACGAGGGCGCGCCCTATGGAGAATACCCGGGCTCGTCGTATGTGACGCAGGTCGATTTTGAGTTGTATTCGGGCGGCAGACTGATCGACCGCGACGAGGTCAAATACATCAAAGATTTCAAGTGGGGGCAGTCGTATGCCACGAACTATGTGTACCGGTCGCTCACCGAGGAGGTCTTCATCACCACGAAATGGAGCGAGGGTGATAGTGCCAATCTGTACATGCGCACTGCGCCGTGGATCACAGCGGTATGGGGCGGCATCATAATAATGTCGGTCGGGATCGTCCTGCTCATGTATACCGTCCGAACAAAGCGGGCAGCACCGGATAAGGGCAAAAAAGATGGCAGGGGCGGTAAAAAAATCAGAAACGGTGGAGATGATGGAGATGATGGGAGCGACATCGACCAGAAGTATGAGCGTTTGCTGCGCACCGAACTCGATAGAATGAAGCAAGCAAGAAAATGAAGAAATGAAGAAATGAAGACGATCATCATCGGCGGCGGGTTAACCGGACTTGCAGCAGCGTACAAACTGCTCAAAAACGGCGTTTCCGATGTGACAATCCTTGAAAAGGACCCGGAGCCCGGCGGGATGGCTGCAAGTTATCATATCAGTGATTATCACATCGAAAAGTATTATCATCACATCTTTGAGAGCGACACCGAACTGATCGACATTATGGCAGATCTGGGGCTCGGAAAAGACCTGCAATGGCTCAAAGGCACCACAGGATACCACATCGATGGAAAAATCTATCCGATGAACACGCCGCTCGAACTGCTGCGATCACCGCTCTCGATCCTCGATCTGATGCGGCTTGCAGCAATCGTTCTTGCGATCAAACGGAAAAAGGATATCTCTGGATTCGATGATGTGACCGCAAAGGAGTGGATCATCGAGAATGCTGGAAACTCGGTGTACGAACGGTTTTTTGAGCCGCTCCTGCGAAGCAAGTTCGGGAACAACCGTGACCTGGTATCTGCTGCATGGTTGTTCGGGCGCATCAGGATCAGGTCGAACCGTTCAGCAAGCGGAGAGCGGCTCGGGTATCTCAGGGGCGGATTCTACCGTTTTATAAAACGGCTGACAGACTCGATCACCGAGATGGGCGGCGAGATCAGGACCGGCTGCGAGGTATCAGAGATCGTCGTTGCCGGCGATGCCGTATGCGGCGTATCTGCGGGCGGATACATGGAATGCGACGCTGTGATCTCCACAGTCTCGCCACACGCATTCTC
>DAOVGO010000167.1 GCA_030672345.1 Methanosarcinales archaeon
GAAGGATTGGCGGATCACCTGTGGACATGGCACGAATTTTTCTATTTCCAGTTAACCATCTTGGATTAGGACATTACCCAAAATTCCCAACAAAACTACACCAAAACCACAAAAACAACCAACCCACCCATCACACTTTAATATCAAGCACCCAATTATATTATTATGCCAGAGCAACAGGACTACCTCGAGAGGTACACGAGTGTGAAGGGTATCGTGCGTGAGGCGCTGCCGTTTGAACTCATATACACCGTCGGAGGGGTCTTTGCAGGCATCATTCTGGTTCGGATGACCGATCAGATCGAGATGATCCCGGGGTTGCTGGTACTCGTGCCCGCGATACTCGGAATGCGCGGCAATATCTCGTGCACGCTTGGATCCAGACTTGGCAGCGCGATACATCTCGGATTGATCGATAAGATAAATCGCAATCCGGAACTGATCAACAACGTGGCAGGCTCGCTTACGCTCAGCCTGATCATGTCGATTGCGCTCGGAATCCTGGCGCACGTCTTCACGATCGCTCTCGGGATACAGAGTGCGGGCATACTGGTGCTCGTTGCGATCGCGGTCTTTTCAGGGGTGTTATCAGGCATCGTCCTCTCTGCCATAGCGGTGGTCATGACCATCGGCGCATTCAGGCACGGTCTCGATCCTGATAACGTCACAACGCCTGCACTCGGGACGCTCGGCGATATCGTCACGATGTTTATGATTTTTCTGGCTGTAAAGGTGGTGATCTGGGTATGGCATATTATACCGTGACCGGAATCGTGAAGCGCGGCATCCCTGTTCTTCTCGTCGCCGCAATCATCGGCACGATGGCAGGACAGATGCTTCAGGCAAGACAGGAGATGCTGGTCGATTTTTCCGTGCTTCTGATACTGATTCCCCCGCTGATTAAGATCGGCGGCGATACCGGATCCATTCTTGGAGCAAGACTCTCGTCAGCATTTCATCTCGGTCTCGTGGACTCGATCGGGGGCGTGGTGGTCAGAAATAGCGTTCTTGCGTGCCTGTTGATCGGATACGCCGCCTGTCTGATGCTAAGCGTGGTCGTCTGGATGGCGGCTATCGCATTACATATCGAAGTCGTGTATGGTGCGCTGCTCAAGATAACACTGGTCGCCGGATCCATCGATATTGCCGTAGTCTTCGCCGCAACGATCTGCATTGCGTTTCTGGCGCACAGGTACGGGCTTGATCCGGACGACGTTGTGATACCGATCACCACCTCGATCGGCGACATCGTCGGGATCATGTCGGTCTTTGTCGCGATCAGGGTGGTGGGATGAATCGGAGGTGCCATGGATGACTGCGGTGGTGTGGGTTGACCGCCAAACATGGTGATTTTACTGGAAAGTCCGGGTTGTACCGTCTTGCTGATGCGCAACGATCCTAAAAACCCGGCAGATCTCCGCAATGTCAGATAACGGATCACTCGAGCCGGATCCTACCGTATGGCTTTGGAGCCGGCGGGACGATCGGTGGAGCCTCGCACGAGTGGAAGGTCACGACTCTGCTTGCGTTGAGGCGTGTGCCGTTTTCCGGGGTGTGGTATGCCCACACCGTGATCGTGCCGGGCGCGTCCGAGCAGAGCCATACGACTGCGTCGTTGCCGTTGAATATGCTTGTTGTCTCATTGAAGGTTCTAAGCGGAGTGTCATTGCCTGACTCCGGATAGGTGCGGTTGTAGAGCATGCCTGACGAGGCTCTGAACTCAACGAGCGTACCAATCGCCACCTTGGATTCGTTTACGTCTGTAAGCTTCGCTGTCAGTTTGTACGCGTATTCCACTATGGTTTCCGGCTTTGATGACGGGTGACGGGTGGGCGGACCTTCGGATTCTGTTTCATGGCTGAGCGTGAGATTCGTTGCAGGGTCCGTACTTGTATCAGGCGTTGCATCACCCCCCACAGTCACCGTAACTTCCGGAATGGTCTCGTTGATCCTGGTACCATTGGAATCATCATACGTGATGCTTGACGGCGAGATGATCACAGGGATGGAATTTGCACTCTCGTTATCGATCGTCAGTTGATATGACACCCGCCAGTACTTTCCGACCGTTATCATGTACGGTTCGGGTCGGTTTCCAACATCCCACGACAGTATCGTGCGGTTTTCGATGGAGGTCATATTCGGGTTCGATGGGTCTTCATGCTCGTATTCCTCTGTCGTGCGATTGTAGTATGTAACATTCGCACTGTCGCTGACATAAGTGATATTCACAAATGTTCCTTCGATGGTGGTGTTGCTCCCGATGTACATATTGATCTGCGGCTCTGGTGCGGTGTAGTTCCCGAGTTCACCTGCGATGCCCACAAAGATGCTCCTTAGAACCGTTGCATTCGGAGCGAAATAATATTCTCCGCCTGTTATATTTGCGATCTGTTGGAGCACACCATCATCGATGTCAGAGCCGAGTCCGACTGTGAATATGGTGGTGTTCCTTGCTGCGGCACGCTCTGCCTCCGCGATCATCGAGTGGTATCCCACGTTGTCGATGCCGTCTGTCATCAGGACGATCGTGCCGTTCTCATAGTCTGTGAGGGCGTTGTTCGCATTAAGCAGCCCCTCATCGATCGCGGTCATGCCGTCGGCTGTTAGGCTATCGATGGACGAATTGATCGGATCGAAGCCGCCGATCGAATCGGTGAGATGATTATCGATACGAGCACGCCATTCGAGCCAGTTCACAGGTGCGTTCGACGTCCCGGCAGACGATTCACTATGCCACTCCACAACCTGCCATTTATGAACTACCGGTTGTCCTGTATACCATCGCTGCATCTTCAGGTTATTATCGGCTGTAAAGTAACTGATCCAATAAGGTCTTGCATAAGCGGTTCCTGTTCCTTTACAATCGTTTGTGACAAATGCAAACGCCCTCTCACGATTAACTGCTGTTATTCCTATATCCACTGTCGAATCACCCGAACTTACTGATGCAGTTCCACGTTGGACCGTTACACCACTGTCCTCTGGAAACTGTATCACAAAGTATCTCACATAATCCGTGCCTGTTGTTGAATCGGAATGCTTGGAAAAGGTCAATATCGTTGAGTCGGTTATCTCTCCTTTTATTGAGGTATGAGCCAATCCATTATTGGTCATCCTCGAAGTGAAGTAAAGCCATGTTCTTGAGGTGTTAACCGAAGTTATGGTCTGTGTGGCGGTATGAGCATTTGTCCAGGACTTTTCTCCTGTCTGGACTGTTGTATTATCAGTGAAATGAATTACAAACCAGTCAACAGTGACCTGCGAGTTACCAGATGCCGCTCTCTTCAACCTCAAATTATTATTTGCTGTCAACTCTCCAGTGACCCATGACTCGCATACATGATCTCTTGAGCCGCTATCAGAACTCGTGCTCAACGCAACAAAACATTTTGTGGTGTGATCTGCCACAGGAGTTATCGGAACATCTTTTTGGCTATCCCCGTTTGCAAAGGTCGTGGTCCCACTCTGAACCTCTATATTGTCTGCCTGTATAACAAAATAAGATACCTTGCCCTCGCCTGAACTGGACGCTCTTGTGAACTCTATTGTATCGTTATCAATAAAATGACCCCTAATCGTGAAAGCATTGGCATTTGAGCTCCCGGTACGATCGTTGCTGCTTTTAACAATCAGGAATGCTTTGTTCAAATCTACGGAGGGTATATCCACAGTAGTCGATGTGCCAAGGAAAGCGGCTGTTCCTCCATATACGATCTCTATTGTGCTGTAGACATTGATCGCAAATTGCGTATCGTTTCCTGTAACGTTTGTTCCATTGACCACAACACGGTAATTCGTACCGGGTGATAGTGTAGCACTTACCACCTCTGGATTTGAGCTGGTTGCGGAGGTGTCAAGAACATTTATTCCCTCGTACAGATGTAGATCAAGATCGGACGCATCAGTCCATGTCAGATTGAAATAATAGATCCCCTGTGTGCTGACAGTGAAATAGCCTTCCCACTGGTTTCCTTCACAGATGTAACTCGTCTGGTTGGCTGTATTGTTCGTGCTCGAATAACTGTATGTTGCAAGCCCGACTCGGTCCTCTCTGGTCGGATCAAGACTCGATATGAATGCGTGTGATGCAAGCTTCGCTGCGCTCTTCTTATCGGTGTGGGTGGTGATGTTGAACTGCTCGGTACCGTTGCCTGACCCAGTGACCCGTACCGTCCAGTTCCCGTTCTCAACGGTATCTGCATCGGTATCAGGATATGTGTACGGCAGCGGGTGAATCCAGATATATTCTGACGTGTCTCTTGGTATCGAATATGTGACTGTGACAAGTGGTCTCCAGCCATTCAGGGTGTAGTGGTGAGCCTCGGTATCGGTCTCGCTGGATGCGAACCGATCGGCACCTTTCCCCCCATAACCCTCGCCCACGAGCACGATGTTGCACTCCTCGCCCCAGTCAGGAAGACGGTTGCCGCTCCAGTTTGCGCTCGTGATATTGAACTCAACCACATCATCGACGATCGACGATGTCAGTACCACTGAGTCGATGAGATATGAATCATTGTCAGCGCTGCTGAAACTGCCAGATGCCCATGGTTGACCTGTGGAACTGTCGTTGCAATTCCATGTCGGATCATCGCCATAACTGGTTGTCAGACCATAGATATTTACGGATCTATGCTCATTACCCGGATCAGAGGTTGGGGTTATGCCGCGCAGGTACATCGTCACGCTCTCGATTCTTGCGTTATGCGTTGGCGCACTCGGAAGTTTCCATCGCATAATCGAGCATGCCTGCTTTCCTGCGCCGGTCAGTTCGTCTGTCACATAGAATGAAGTCTCGCCTGCCAAGACAGTATCCGGGCTTGCCGATGTGATGTATGTATCAAACTCTGGTGCGCGGAGATCGATCGAAACCGCTTCCCGGTCGTCGAAGTAGTAGCCGGTGGTGTCATTCCATGTTCCATACACCATGCCGCCCGGGCTCGTGAGTTCAAGATGCAGGTCGGTGGTGCTGTTGCTCCATCTTAACTGCACTTTTAGGTCGTTTATAGTTTCGTTGATCAGGAAAGTGTCCTCAAATCCAGAGGATGCATTGCCATTGAATGGGCAGGTGTACCCAGATCCATTCAGGTCGGTGTCCGTGGGATAACTTGCAATGACCACACCACTTTCGAGTATGTCCACATTCCGAACGCGACTGGTCCATGCACTATATCCAGCGTATTCATGGTAATCGTAAAACGTGACAGTATTAGATCCGTTCTGTACGTAACCTGTGAGATCATACTCGTAATCATCTACCCATTGTTCATTCCCGCTCACTGGGGGTGGGATCGATATGAAGTCCTCACCATTGATCTGGATCAGACATTCGCCAACAGTGTTACCGTTGTAAGTGAATGTGGTGTCGAAATCATATCCATCGAATCTGAGTGTATAGGATGTGAGATCAACCGAACCCTCCGCCTCATAATCATACGGCGTGAACCCCTCGGTACCGTACTCGATCTCTGTGATGTCGTAATCGCTGATCTCCTGCGCAATCGAGTTATACACAGCACGCAGTTCGGAACTGGACGGCGCATTGTAGTACCTGCCGTCGGTCTCTGATGCGACACGCTGGAGGAGCGGCTCATCGATGTATTCAGCACTGCCAAGACCGATGGTGTATATCGTGATGCCGTTTGCGTTTGCAGTTGCTATTGCATTCGAACAATCTCGATCCGATCCTGCATTACATACACCGTCGGTCAGCAGAACCGTGATCTTTCTTGCATCAGCCCGCCCACCTATGAGCATGTTATTGGCATCTGCCAATCCATCCCCTATCGCAGTGCTGCCGGTTGCAGATATTCCATCGATTGCGCTTCGAACAAGCGCTTTGCCATCCGATGAATTGAGCAGCGTCAACCCTATATCGATCCTGCTGGAGCTGGAAAACGATACCACCCCAACCTGCGCGTTCGAGACGAGGTTGTCCATAAAGACCTTTGCAGCAGTCTTTGCATCGGTCATCGGCTGTTCCGGGTCAGAGCCGAGAAACTCCATGCTCCCTGATCGGTCGAGCACGAGCACAACATCAAGCGGCGTTCCCGCGTAGTAATCAGGATCCATGCTCCCTGATCGGTCGAGCGCGAGCACCGCATGTGCAGCATACCGCGTTCCGGTGATGTTGCCCTGCCCTGATATGGTAGTGGTCACGTTGATGATGCCTCCCGGCTCCACCGGGTTCGGTTCGATGGTCGTTATAACCGAGATGAATGGTTTGTCCATGACCTGAATATCGATAGTTCCCACGATCTCGTGTCCTGAATCATTAAATGTGCTTGCAGTCACTGTTGCATTACCAGCCGTGTCTGATCGTAACGCGACCGTTGCCTGCCCATTGGTATCAGTGATTACGGTGGTCAGTGAGAGATCTCCGAGCGTGGTGCTGAAATTGAGAGTTCTGTTCTGGAGTACATGCCCCCATTTATCAATCACAGTGGCGGTGATCACTGATTCATTGACTCCAGGGATGCCTGATCTGGATATCTTCGTGGCATCTGCCGCAACGATGATCCTTGCAGGCTCCTCTGCATAGAATTCAACAACCGTTTCATTCGTGATATTTGTGCAGGCGCCTACCTCATCGATATATGTGCCGTTCACTGTGACATTGCCTGTGAATTTCGATGGATCTATGGTGATCGTTGCTTCGCCGACCCCGTCCAGCGGCATTGTAACGATATCACCGGTCACATTGAAGCAGATCGACCCGAGGGAGCAGAGCGGATTTAGGAACTTGTCGGTGACGTTGCCGGTTATCTGCGAGTTATCGATGCCGTTTGCGCTCACACGCTGTGGCTCAGCGTTTAGGACCACATACGCAGGTTCGCTCACAAGACCGATGACCACCCGGTAGACGGTCAATATCTCCCCCTCCTCATTGGTGGCGTTCACGTCGATAGTATTACTCCCTGCTCGTGAAGAAAGATGCAGTGTCACGGTCGTGGTGCCGTTCTCATC
>DAOVGO010000066.1 GCA_030672345.1 Methanosarcinales archaeon
CGATTTGATCTCACTGAAGTTTGCATGTGGGTCGATTGCGACCGCGGCAAGATGCACTTTGTTATGCCCGGCAACGATCACGTCGCCCACCTCGAATATCTGCTGCGGCAGTTCCCGGTGCTGGTTGAGCGAGAGTATCTCGAGCAGGTTCGGCAGGATCGCGGTGCGCAGCATCGTCTGCTCCTGGCTGATCGGGTGCATGAGATGAGTGGCGCTTGCGCGTGGTCTCTGCATCCTGTCGAAATGCACCGCCTCGCTGGTCAGCGCAAACGGCATCACCTCGTAGAATCGCAAGCCCACCATGATCTCACGAAGAGCCGATTTCATGCGTGAAATCAGGTGCTCAACTCCTATCGTCATCGTCTCTGGCAGCGCAGGCACGATCAGGTCATAGCCATACCCGATGGCGATATCCTCAAAGATGTCATAATCATGCATAATATCTGCGCGGTACGCCGGCACCATCACCTCGATGGTGTCATCCGACTCTAACCCGGGGACTGCGCCAAAACGCATCCTCCGGAGGTGCCCCGCGATCTCGTCGCTGCTTAGATCGAGTCCGAGCAGGGCGACTGCCTCCGTTCGGGAGATGCTGCGGGTCGCCGGATCGAGATCCGGTGTTGTGTACCTGCCATTGTCATCCGGCGTGCATATCTGCACAGACTCGATTTTTCCACCGCGTTCTGCAAGTGCGGTCACCACGATGTTTAATGCGACAAACACGGCTCTGCCCGTGCCGGTGACTTCGATGAACAGATTTCTTGTGTCGTCTTCTACGCGAGTCAATGTTCCATTGATGATCGGCGGGAAAGATAGCACGTTTTCGTTTGAATCGATGATCAGTGGGTATTTGTCGAATTTTTCAGCGAGGTGTGCAAATTTAACGCCTTTCGGATGTTTTTTAAGTATATCTGCCATCGACATCGGAATATCAAAGTCGAGCGGGACAAATTCATAAGATGGCTCTGCCGCTATGTACCTGAACGGCGGTGCCCCGCGATCAAGGTCGTGCACACCGATCGACGCCTTTGCACGGTTGCGCCCGAGTCCCCAGTGGAGATCCTCCTGCAGGTTCATCAGCGATTCTATGGAATATGAGGTAAACTTAAGGTCTTTTATCACCGCACATGCGAGAAACGGACGTATCTTTCCGATTTCGTGATCGAACGTGATGCTGACGTCTGATTTTAGAACCTCGTACTCCGGGAGTCCGGTCTTGATATCCAGAAACCCGCGCATAGCCCGAGCCACGCCCTCGACGCTGTACAGATCAGGGCGGTCAGGGAAGAACTCGATATCGATATGGTCATCCTCCGCACGCTCGATGTCAGCGCCGATCATCGGGATGCGTTTGATGATTGCTTCCCTGTCAGCTCCGATTAGATCCTCAAGGTCATCGTAATGCAGTGTGATTACCGGCATGGTAGAGACTTTACGCGTGGCTGTAATTAAGGATTAGGATTAATCGGGAGCATCGAAAGGTATCAGATGGCGTAGCCCAGTTCCTGCGCAGCACGCTCGTTCTCCATCTTGATGTGGAGCATCGAGAGATACAATAATGTATATGCAAGTATATTAATCAGCAGGGTGTATACGATGATCGGGCTCTCGATGCCGCCGCCTTCGCCGGTCAGGTCAGGATGGACCTGCCATGACCAGATCTTGATCGAGAGATAACTCATCGGCACCGCGATGAATGCAATGATTCCGAAGACCGCTGATGTGCGTGCGCGGTTCTCAGAGCCGATTGAGCTGCGTAGCATCACATAAGCCACATACAACAGGAACAGAATAAGCTGAAGTGTTAAACGCGGGCTCCATTCCCAATAAATTCCCCATGCACCCTTCGCCCAGATCATGCCGCTTAGAAGGTTCAGCGAACAGAAAACGACCCCGATTTCTGCGGAGGATGATGCAAGCACATCCCATTTCAGATCAGAGGTCTGGAGATGCCTGATGCTTGCAATAAACACCACAAAGAACGCCACGTACGAGACCCATGCGAGCGGGACATGGAAATAGAAGATCCGGTAACTCTGGAGGAGGTTCTGCCACTGCGTCTCGGTGAGCAGGGGCGGGCGATCCGGGGTGATCGACGGACTCGTGAAGACCATGTAGGTGGCTGCGAGGAGAGCTACGACGGTCAGCAGATAGAGTATCCTGGTGTTATTTTTACTCATATTACAGATAAGCCATCCATTCAGCCATTGAGTATTCAAACCCTTCCATCAACCCGAAATTGACCTCTCCAAGCGGCATTGAATCATATTTGCACAATCTCAGGTCGCCGCACTGTTTGTAACAGGCTGTGCACGGTCGTTCCATAAAAGCTGGTTTAGATCACCGAATGTATTAAAGGCTTGTACGAAGGGTGACAGGAGGTGGGTTGTCAATGTATTTCGTTTGTTTCTTGCACACTCACAAGCAAAAAGTATTTATAGCCAAATCGATGATGCAAATGTACATGACATCCACCATATATTCCACCCGCGTATTGAAGAACGTGTTGATGATGATAGTGGTGCTCTGCAGCGTGATCGCACACGGATGCGTTGATAATACCGACAGTACCGACAGTACCGACAGCGGCAGAGAGGGCACCAAAACGCTCACAGTGCTTCATGCAGGAAGCCTCGCGGTTCCGTTTGCGAAGCTCGAGGAGGTATTTGAGGCAGAACATCCTGGCATTGATGTGCAGTGCGAGGCTGCCGGAAGCGCAAAGACGATCAAAAAGGTAACAGAACTCCACAAAGAAGCCGATGTCGTCGCATCTGCTGATTATTCACTGATTCCGAGCATGATGTACCCCAAATACGCTGATTGGTACGCACAGTTTGCCAAAAACCAGATCGTGATCGCATATTCAGGTAAAAGCAAATACGCTGACGAGATCAACGCGAGTAACTGGTACGAGATCCTGAGAAGGGATGATGTCAGATTCGGATTCTCGAATCCGAACGATGATCCGTGCGGATACCGGTCCCAGATGGTGATCCAGCTCGCAGAAGCACATTACGGCGATGATACGATCTACGAAGACCTGATCGAGACGAATTCGGGTATGGCAATGACTTACGATGCTGCAAACAGCACATACATCCTGTACCTGCCAGAATCAGAGGATATCAATCCGTCCGCCAAACTTATGGTTCGCAGCATGGAGATGGAGCTCATTGCAGGCCTGGATGCGCAGGAGATTGATTATTACTTCATTTACAGAAGCGTGGCAAAGCAGCACGACCAGTTGTTCGTGGAACTGCCGCAAGCAATCGACTTGAGCAGCGTTTCATACACAGACACGTATAAAACGGTGCGGGTTGTGCAGGCAAACGGCAATCTCGTTACCGGAAAACCGGTTGTGTACGGGATCACGGTGCCAAAAAACGCACCGAGCCCTGATATGGCACTCGAATTTGTGAAACTTGTGATCAGCCCGGAAGGGCAGCAGATATTCATCGATCTCGGACAACCACCGATCACGCCGGCGGTTGGGAGCGGGGAAGTGCCAGAATGGCTTGGATTGGGATGAGTGGTGAGCGTGTTTGAGTTCCTGCTCTGTCCGGCTCTTCGCCTCTTGGAGTGGTTCAAGCAGATTCATCATCGCAATCCACCCTCCTTCTTTTGATCAATAATGCTACAAGCAACACCCCCGCCGCCACAAACGCCGCTATTTGATGTGATAGTGGGGGGCGGGTTTCCCATCCTGATAATGCGAAGTCACCGCCGCCGCACCAGATATGCGACAGCGGCGAATCCCGCAATCGCGAAGAGGGCGCCGAAGCCGGGGCACTTCTTCTTCGTTTGAGGTTCTGTGGCAACTGGTCTGGGAGCCCCTGCATCGGATTCTTCTGTTGCTTCACTCTTTATGAGAGTGCGGGTTGAGGTTGCTACAGCTGTTGGTACGGGTGGCGCTGCCCCCGTGGCACCCTCGCCTTCGGTTGCTACGACTACAGTGGACACCTCTTCGGGCGTGACCAGTTTGGTGGATGCGGTGGTTGTTTCACTGATCTTGTCGATGATCGGCACTTCCACGAATAATGCGGTATATGGAGTGGCAAACCCGAACTCCAGAGATAGGTCGGTGATCTCGGAGACAAGCGGATCTGTCTCGCCTTCAACAGCGGTTCTATCCATCAGTTTCCTGATCTTTGTGTATGCCCAGAGTTTTGGAACAAAGCTGTTCTCAGGTCGTGAAATAACGGAAAACGTCTCGTCGAAGCTGCGGCTGCCGGTGCGTGTGACTACATCGATGCTTCCTGTGCCTGCATGGTATCTGGCGAGTACGATGGCATCTGATCCTGCGAAGAGCGTGTTGTAGCCTGTGTTTACGATATCGGATGAATCAGAGTAGTCAAAGTCCATGTCGGTTATCACAGGCGTGGATATCGTCTTGTAGAATGTGTGTTCATCTCGGTCTCGGCATTCTCTTCGGGATAGAACTGTTCAGCCACCCCGTAGTTTTCAAGGCTCAGTGCTCTTAAGAAGTCGCAGTTCTCCTCATCCTCGATCCCGAACGCGATGGTGAATATGGATACTTCTGCCATATTTTTGGCTTTTACGTTCTCCCTGATCACATAAGGCGAGGTCACTCCATTGGTGGGCTCTCCATCGGTGAGAAACACGATGATCGGGACCCGCTCTGCGCCGGGCTCAAACATGCCAAGCGCATGTAGCAGTGCCTCGTTGATGTTTGTGCCACCCCTTGGTCGAGCATGTTCACAAAGTTTGCCGCTTCTGCCTTTGTCTGTGCGTTTGCTTCCATGAGCGTGCCCCTGAACACCATAACCTCACTGTCAAAGAAGATCACGTTGAAGTAGTCATCAGGCGGGAGGTCCGCGATGATGCCTGTGAAGACCCGTTTCACCTGCGCGATCTTGTTGCCACTCATGGAGCCTGACCTATCGATCACGAAGACGATCTCCTTGCTGAGAGCCGTGGTTCCCAGATCTGCAACTGACGGCGAGAAGGCATGCATCAGGTACCCGGTTCCACCGGTTTCGTAGAAGAGCATCTCCCCGCTTAGCGAGGTGTTGTCGGTTGTGAAGACGATTCTTAAGTCCCTGTCAGGAAGCACTTGTGCACCGTACGTGACCCGTGCTTCTGTGGAAGAGAGGTATTTCGTGCTTGCCCCCTCAAATCCCGGGGTTTTTAGTGTGGTGATCCGGTTCACTGATGCAACTGTGATGTTTACGGAGAGATCAGGCACGCTGTGCGCCACATCGGTCTCTCGCAGCGACAACGCGTACTCGTACTTGCCAAGCATTTTTTTCACGGGTTGTTCATAAGTCAAACGAACAGTGATGCTCTGGTGAGGCTCAAAACTCAAGGAATAAGAGAATATGTTCTTCGTCTTCGTCTTTAAGATGCCCGCGGTCTTTCCTTCAGAGACCGCTTCCTCAAACCGCTCCTCTGCCTCCTCTTTTGGGAGCACGTCTGCGTTATATTCGACCCCGTCGATCAACATGCTGAAGCCTGAGATGAATGCACCATCAGGGATCAGGAACCTGAAATCATCGTCTGCTGCGGTCTCGTGTGGGTTGGTGAGCTTCTCTTCCACGCTTGTGATCGCATAGCCGTTGTTCACATCAGCTGTGATGTGCAGGTAATCGATTGTGGTGGGTAACGTGATCCCGGTTGGTTCGGGCTCGATCGATCCGTCTCGAAGAAGGATATCGGTGAGCCGGACCATGCCAATATCGCCTCTTTTGATTATCGCAACTCTGGCTTTGATGACCGGATTTTCATCGGTATCATCCGGATAACAGTAGACATCTCCGGGAGCCAACACCTCTGAATCGACTTCCCTACCATATTTTGATATCTTCAGCCAGACTTTTTCTCCGACCGGATCTATCCGCATCGCAGTAAGCAGATAGCCGTCATATCCAAGGTCATACGATTCGCCCTGAACCAGTTTCACTTCCGATATTAGGGGGGCTTCGGCAGCTGCACCCGGTAGCTGGGCGCATCCGACAAGTAGTATCAGTGCGATCAGGTAGGCGTGGGTCCCCCTGATTCCTCCAAACGCTTTCGATGTCGCTGTTTTCAGTATCTGAATTCCATATTCCATTTATATCACCTCATTAGAGTTGTATTCGGTCTCATTTATGTTTGTCTATTGATCATTCTCAGAATCAACACAATCAATAACCCGATCACCAAAAGCACCGGTTTGAATCCGGGTACCCCGAGTATCCCACCCTGGTCGCCGGGTGTGGATGTTGTTATCGGTGTTGCCGGCGGCGGATGCGCATCAGCGGACCGCACCCTGATCGGTAACTCAAGCGTGTAATCCTCGGCACCTGCCATATCGTCTCCGAAGTAGTAGATCACCCTGCCCTCCACAGTGAAGTCGCCGACCTGATTTGCAACAATCCTGACCTCGATATCCCTGCCCACGCCTGGATCAACCTCATAATTGCTGGTGAACTGTCCTGCCCCTGACATGGCAAACCCGGAAGAGGCGACGCTCATGCCGGATGGCGGGATGATGATGACCTGCACATGCATCACCGGCTTTGTTATCAGGTTCACAGCCGAGAGCTTGAGCATAATATCATCTTCGATCACGACATCGGTCCTCGCGCCGTGTAACTTCACGCTTGCATTTTGTGGTGCTGTGGGCTGCAGTCCGGGAGACGAGATGACTGTGAGCGTTGCACCGTCCGATCTCCTGGTATGATGATCTCCACTCTCATCATAGTATGAGAGCTCAGCTGGCTCCAGGTTGAACGTGTCGCCGAGAGGCGGCTTTATGACATACTGAAGCGTCCGTGATTCATCTGGCTTTAGCACCGTATACTCTGCACGCACGGCACCACTCACCAGCGCGAAATCAGAAGGAACAGAATCAGTCACCACAATATCCCTCATCTCGCCCATTCCCGCGGCTGCCGTATTTCTCACAGTCACGGTTATCGTTGTTGTATCTCCCTCCTCGATCGTGTGCGGAGAGTGTAGTTTTGTCACAGAAAGCGTTGTCACCGGATATATCTCGACTGAGAGCATTCCGGCGTTGTCGTCATATCCACCACGCTCGCCCGTGGTGAGGCAGTCGAAGATGCTGAATCTGATTTTACTTCCGTTTCCGGTTCGGTAGAACGTGTACGTGTGATTCTTAATATTGCTTACTGCGGCATCTGCCCGCTCACCGTTGAATTCGATGGAGTTGAATGCCCCTGGATGTATGCGCCTCCTCTGCCCATGTGAAACTGAGCATCTGCTCAGCCCCAGTCCACATCGGTTCTGAACTGGAATGTGCCAGAGACCACGATGCGGTATTCGCAGTCCTTCTCAAGGAAGATTGACGATTCAACCGATGATCCGGTCTCCTTCGGTCCAAGGGCGTGGACATGGACTGTGTCAACAGGGGGATCAGTATGTTCGGATGCTGATGTCATTGATATGATCAGCAGTATTGTGATGATGCCGAATGCTACCATCCCATTTCCGTAAACTTAAGCTGGCATATAGTTTTTCGAAAGGATAAAACTAATATATCATAACGTTTTCTATTTATTAATGCATGATGACTATTGTTGCATGAAATAGGAGACGAAAAAATGGATGAAAAAGAAGCGTTC